>JASLGD010000115.1 GCA_030150305.1 Caldimonas sp.
CATTCCGGGCGCGAGCGTGACGGCCTGGCCGTCGACGTCGATCCTGTTGCGCTCGAGCTTGACGCGGATCGGATAGATCAGGCCGAGCTTCTCGTCCTGCACCGAGTCGGCCGACACGCTCGCGCCCGGAATGGCGACGACGGTCGAGGTCAAGACCGGCAGCCGCCGCCTGATCGAGTTCATCCTCTCGCCGGTGCTGAGGCTGCACCACGAGAGCATGCGCGAGCGCTGAGCGCCGCGCGCGCGAGCGCTCAGGGGCTGGCGGCCGTCGACGCTCGCCGGTGGAAGAACCCGGCGAGCGACATGCGCGCGTTGTCGCCCGCCTCGGGCAGCACGCGCGTCACGAGGTGGTACGCGTCGGGCGCGATGAAGACGATGCGATTGCGCTTCGGGAAGATGCAGCGGCCGAGCCCGTGCTCGAGCGCGAGCTCGTCGTGGCCGCCGAGGTGCAGCCACTTGCGCGCGTAGAACGCCTGTCCATCGGCCTGGCCGTGCTTGCGCGCCGCGATCGCCTGGTTGGCGGCGTCGTCGAGCACGATCAGCAGGCCGCCCCAGTGCGGCTTCCATTCCGGGTTGAGGTAGTAGACGTAGGCGCCGCTGTAGACGCCAGCGCCGTCGTCGTGCATCGAGAGCGCGGTGTTCGGCGGGTAGACCCACGACGTCACCGAGAAGTGGTGCCAGCCGTCGGGCCGCGGATGCCCGACCATCGCGCCGACGTCGGCGATCGCCGCCTGGATGGCGTCGACGAAGTGGTCGAGCGGCGTTCCGCTCGGGTAGTGAAAGCTCCCTTCGCGTGTCGTCGCGTGCGGCGCGTGGACGAACAGGTTCTTCTCGCTGCGCAGCGGAAAGCCGCTGCTCAGGTCCCAGACGCGCCGCACGGTTCCCGTCGTGTTGATGTACTGGTAGTCCATCCGGCTCGCGTAGTCGAACAGCTCCTCGTACTGCGCTTCGGGAAGGAAGTCGTCGATCACGATCGCGCCTTCGGTGCGCAGCACCGGCGCGAACGCGCGCGCTGGCGCGCTCTCGCCGACCTCGCCGACGTCGCCGCGGCGCGCGCGCTCGCTCACCGTGTGGTGCGCGAAGTCGACTCCGCTGAACGCCTGGTATGCCGCGAGGCTGCGCGCGCGGCCGAGGCCGTAGCGGTCGAGCTCGTGGAGCGCCTCGACGTCGTTCGTCGGCGCGATGCCGACGAGGTGCGCGACGCGACGCTCGGTCATCTGGCGCAGCCGGTTGGCGCGCTCGGGCTGGTCGCTCCAGTGCCCCGGGCGCACGCTGCGGTCCCAGAGGTGGAACAGCACCGGGCGGTTCGGCGAGAAGAAGTCCCAGCCCGAGGTCCAGGCGCGCGCGGCGAACGTCAGGTCGTCGCCGAAGAAGTACACGTGCGGGTCGAACGGCACCTCGTTGAAGAGCTCGGCGCGCGCGAAGATGAATCCCTGGCCGACCGTCGCGGTCGGAAACGGCCGCGACGGCAGCGCCGCCGGCAGGATGCGATGCGTCTGGTACATCAGCTTCGGCGGCGCGCCGGGCGACTCGACGACGAACTCCTTGAACGCCATCTTCAGCACGCCGTTGCGGTCGCGCTCGTCGGCAAGCGTGTACGACGACGGATAGGTCGAGAGCAGCGGCTTCTCGCTCGGGCACTGCGCGAGCATCTCGATCAACAGCTCGTCCCAGCCGCGCTCGAAACGCGAGTGCGCGTCGATCGAGAGGACGTACTCCTCGCCTTGCCAGAGCGAGAACGCCTGCATCCGCGCCCAGCACGCGCCCTCGCTGCGCTCGGCGGCGACGGCGACCTCGCGCACGTGGCCGGGGCGCGGCGACGGCTCGGTGCAGTGCGGCGGGTCGACGCCCTCGGCGTACTGCCAGCACACGCCGGCGAAGACGCGGTCGGGATGCGTCGCCTGCGCGAACATGTCGCGCAGCGTCGGCCCGGTCTCGGCGTCGCGGTACGCGGGGATGTTGACGAAGATCCGCGGCCGCGACGGCGGCGCGCGGCGCGCGCTCTGGTTCCAGCGTCCCTGCAACGCGACCTCGGCGATGACGCCGCGCCGCGGATCGACGCCCGACGCCATCCAGAGCGCGTCGAGCGGACGCGCGTCGCCGTGGCCGTAGCGCTCGATCTCGACGAGCGCGGCAGGGTCGCTCGCGCGCTCGAGGCCGAGCAGATGTCGCACGCGCGCCGCCGAGCGCCCGCCGCGCGCGCCGGCCTCGCGCTTGTAGGCGTCGGCGTTGTGGACTTCGGGCGGCTTCCAGTAGTGATGGAGCAGCGGATCGCGCGCCTGCCAGACGTCCCAGCCGTGCGTCCACAGGCGCGCCGACAGCGTGATCTCCTGTCCGTACATGTAGATGTGCGGATCGAACGGAACCTCGTCGAACATCGTCCGCCGCGCGAACAGGAAGTTGCCGACGACGAACGGCGTCAGCGCGAGCGGCGGCACGTCGTCGCGCCGCGCCGCGACCGGGCCGAGGCGCAGCACGGCGGGATGCTCGCGCGGCGTCAGCTCGCGCGCTGCGATCAGCCACGTCGTGCCTTCCGGCGGCGGCTGCAGCGTGCGCGGCGGCAGGTAGCCTGGCAGCCAGCCTGTCAGCGCCGTCTTCGTTCCCGGCGCCTGCAGCAGCCGCTCGATCAGACGCTGGTCCCAGCCGTCGGCGAAGCGCATGTGCGCGTCGATCATCAGCACGAACTCTTCGTCGCGCGCGAGCGAGAGCGCCTGCGCGCGCGCCCACGTGCTGCCCTGGCTGTCGCTCGCCGCGAAGCGCAGCTCCGAGACCTGCTGCGGCCGCGGGTACGGGCGGACGAAGCAGCCCGCCTCGTCGTCAGGTTCGAGCTGCCAGCAGATGCCGACGGTGATGCGCTCGGGGCGCTCGGCGCGCAGGAACAGGTCCTCGACCGTCCACTGCGTCTCGGCGTCGCGATAGCTCGGGATGCCGACGAAGATGCGTTGCGCCGGCGGCGCGGCTTGGTGTTCCATGAAAGGCAGCTGCGTGTGCGTGGCCGTGCGCCGCGCGTCGGGCGCGAAGGCTAGCAGAGGCGGCGGCGGCGGCGCCGCCCCGAACGCAGACCGACCTAGCGCGTGCCTTCCTGGTACCAGTAGATCCGGTTGCGCGGCGCCTGGATCGTCGGGTTGACGCGCGAGCCCTCGATTGCAGAGTTCTTCGGGTTCGGCGCACCGATGACGAACGGCACCTTGATGGCGCTCGCGCCGCTGCCGATCGTCACGATTCCCGCGACCGGGGTCGGCGGCAGGCCGCCGCCGGTCAGCGTCGTTCCCGTCGGCGTGACGCAGAAGAGCGGCATCGCGTACGCCTTGGCGATGCCGAGGTTGGCCGAGCAGCTCTGGCTGTTGGGGTCGGCGGGCGCCGGCCGGTTGGTGCCGAAGTACGAGAAGCCGCCGATCGACGTCGCCGCGTTGACGACCTTCTCGCCGGTCGCGAGCGTGACGTAGCAGCCGTTGCCCGCCGTGCTCGACGCCGTGCCGCTCGGCACGAGATCGCCGAACAGGATCGGCGACGGCGTCGGCGTCGGCGCGCCCTTCGCGAGGTTGCGGTCGAGGATCTGGAAGAAGTGGTCCTGCGTCGTGCCGACGAGCGGCTTCTCGCGGTCGCCCGAGCCGACCATCAGCGCGGTGAACGACTTCGTGACGATGGCGTCGGGGCCGAAGAAGAACTTGCGCGGGTTCGACGTTCCGCCCGAGAGATCGGCGAGCTTGAAGATCGTCCACGTCGCCGGCCCGTTCGTCACCGCGGTCTCGAAGTCGATCCGGTAGACCGCGCCGCCGAGGTCGACCGCGTACGCGCGGTCGATGTAGCCGTCGAAGTCGCTGTCGATCAGCGTCACGTCGGCAGGAACGCTGCGCGTCGTCGCGAACGTCTTCAGCGTCGAGCCGGTGTACGCGTCGAGGACGTAGATCGCATTGCCCATCGTCGGCGTCGTCGCCGGCGGCGACGCGTCTTCCGCGGTCGGGTCGTAGCCGGCGCCGAACACGAGCACCGGGTTGTCGCTGCCTTTGACGCGGGCGATCCGCGGCTCGGACCAGGTCTGGCCGAGCAGCGACAGGTCGGTGCTCGTCTTCTTCCAGAGCACGATCGGCGCGGTCGGCGTCGTCACGTCGAACGCGTAGAGGACGCGCCCGCCGCGGCGCATCGCGACGTAGATGATGACCTTGTTGACGCTGCTGTCGGCGTTCAGCTTCTGGTAGACGCCGATCGGGCCGTCGACGAAGTAGTCGCGCGGCGCCACCGTCAGGCCGGCCGGCGTCGACGGCATCTGCACCTTCGGCGTATTGATGCGCAGGCGATTCAGCTTGCCGTACATCTCCTCGGGGATGTAGCTCCAGAGCTCGGTGCCTGCGCCGGTGCCGGTCTGGTTGCCGTTGATCGCGTGCAGCATGCCGTCGTTGGCGCCGTAGAACACGACGACGCCGGTCGAGCCGCCGTAGTTGACGACCGCGGGCCGCGAATGCAGCACGTCGCCGTGCACCGACGCGCGCACGGTCGTCGTCGGCGTCGTCGTCGGGCCCTGCTCGTCGCCGGCGTTGTCGGTGCCGCGCACCCAGGCGATCAGCGTCGAGCGGTCGGTCGAGGTCGAGAGGCCGAGCGCAGCCGCGGTGATCGCGCTGTTGCCGTCGACGAATTGCGTCGCGGTGCTGCCGCCGAGCGCGGTGTTCGCGGCGCAGCCGACGCAGGTGAGGACGCCGCGCGACGTCTGCGCCGTCGCGTACGTCGTGCGCAGCTTCTGCGCCGCGGCGCCCTTCTCGACGACTTCGCCGTCGGGCGAGTCGCTCGCGGTCGGCGGCGTGCCGAGAAGCTGGTTCGCCCAGAACGTGCTCGGGGACGTCCAGAACGAGACCGCGCTCGGGCTGATGAAGCCGGTCGCAGCGCTGATCGCCGGAACGCTGTCGGCGCCGACCAGGCTCAGGTTGCCGGTGGCGTCGAGGCCGAACTGGTATTGCTTGAGGTTGCCGCGCCAGCGCGGGTTGCCGTCGCCGTCGGGACGGAACATCCCCATGTACACCTGGTTGAGATACGTGCCGCGCGCGTTCACCGAGACCGGCAGGCTCGCCGCCGCGAACACGCTGTTGACGGCCTGGATCTCGTAGAAGATCTGCAGCAGCGCCTTCAGCAGCGAATCGGCGTCGCTCGCCGCGTGGTAGCTGCCGCCGCCCTGGTTGGCGATCGCCTGGATGAAGTTCGGATAGTTGCCGTCGCTCGAGGCGCCGGTCACGGCGATCGTGTGCGTCACGATGCCCTGCGCGCCGTCGCGGCTGCTGACGTCGACGCCGCGCATGAAGCGCGCGAACTCGTCGGACCAGTTCTTCTGGTCGGTGCTGCTGACGACCGACGTCGGGTAGCTGATCTGCGACGTGTCGCCGCCGGCGTTCGTGAGCAGCGTCAGCGAGGTGTTGTTCTCCGCCGATTGCGGCGAGCCGTTCGCGATCAGGATGAGGTAGTTGCGCGCGCACGAGGCGGTCGCCGGGCTGTTGTAGCGGCCGCCGGTGAACGCCGCGGTGTCGCGCTTGGGCGCGAGCTGGCCCTGGTACGGCGCCATCCCCTTGAAGTAGAGGTACGCCTCGTACATCGACTCGGCGAAGTCGGCGTTCGACCCCTTGTCGCCGCCGATCGTCAGGCTCGAGATCAGCGTCTTCAGCGCCGCCTTGTTGTTCGTCGTCAGCGCCGTGAACGCCTTGCGCGGATAGGCGCCGTCGTTCGGCGACTCGTTGAGCAGCATGAAGCCGACGTTGAAGAGCGCGTTCTGGCTGGCCGACTTGTTCGGGTCGACCGGCAGCGCGTCGACGAGGTTGTAGAGGGCGCACTTCTCGATCGCCATCTTCTTGCCCTGCTCCTGCCCCGGGTTCGAAGCGACCGGCCCGTTCGTCGTGGTGACGCCGTTGTCCTTGTAGTAGCAGTTCGGCGCCGGGATGCTGCTCGACCAGTTCGCCGAGCTGTCGAGGATGAACAGCACGTTCGGCAACGCGCTGCTGTCGCTCGGCTCGCCGTAGATGTCGATGTCCTCGGCGCGGGCCGGCGCGAGCAGCATGAACAACAGCAGGCCGAGGGACAGGCCGCGCAGTTTCGAACGATGAGGACTCTTGGTCATGACGCTCTCCACGGAATTCAGGGGCACGCGTTGGCGGCGTCGGTCGACAGGGAGCGGATCGCGATGCCCTGGTTGACGGCGGCGTTGGCGTTCGTGCGCGGGTCGTTGACGACCGCGCGCAGGTTCCATTCGCTGTCGGCGCACAGCGAATCTCCGGTCGGCGGCGTCGACCCTGCGGTCTCGATGCCGGGGTTGGGCGATCCGCTCGAGCCGAGGCAGGCGCGGTCGGAGGCGCTCGCGGGATCGAGCTCGTTGACCTTGACGACGCGGACGCGATAGCACGAAGGCGCCGGGCTGAGCTGCACCTGGTAGTCGGCCTGGCCGCTGCCGTCGACGTCGATCGGGATCGCCGAGGCGGCGACCGCCGCGGGGCTCGTCGCGAACAGCTGCGAGCTGATCGTCAGCTCGATCGCCGCCTGCGCGGCGCCGACGACTTCCTGGCGCGCCTGGCTGTTGCCGACGACGCGCATGTTCATCTGGCTGCCGTTGAACGCCCACGCGCTCAGCATCGCGAGCGCGACGAGCATGATCAGCGCGATGATCAGCGTCGCCCCGCGCTGCGCGCTTCGCGGTGCCGTCTTCATTGCGACTCCCGCGCTCCGCTCGGGTTGATGAGGCGGATCGCGCTGCTGTAGGCCTTGCGCGTGTAGCCGTCGTTGGCCGTCGTGACGGTGCCGATGCCGCCGAGCTGGAACGTCTGCGCCTGCGCGATGTTGTCGGCGATCACCTTGTCGAGCGAGCGGGTGATGAAGTGCGCCTTCAGCGAGACGACGTTCGACCACGCCGACGTCGGTCCCGTGGCGCCGAGCGCGGTCAGGTAGCTGTCGGGGGCGCCGTCGCCGTCGACGTCGAAGCCGTACTCGAAGCGCAGCATCTCGATGCCTTCGGCGAGCGGCGTCGTGACGAGCTGGTTGCCGACGAGATCGACGCGCTTCAGCGTCGGCGTCGTGTCGCCGCCGGCGCCGCAGTTGTTGCAGCTCGCGACGTAGTAGATCCGCGAGAGATACGAGCGCACGTTGTTGACGGCATTGCAGGCGCGGTTGCGCAGCGTGAAGTCGGACTGGTTGGCCGAGAACACGAGCCGCGGCGAGAAGACGTCGCTGCTGCAGAACGAGTACTGCACGTAGTACTGCGAATTGCCGCCGGGGATCGTCGCCGGGTCGACGAGGCTGACGCCGAGGTGACGGATGACGAGCGCGTCGGTGTTCGGCTGGCGGTTGGCGAGGCAGGCGAGCACGTCGGCGGCGCCGTAGCCCTGGACCGGCGCGGGAAGCGTGAGCGGCGCGCCGCTCCAGCCGGTCGGCACCGTGTCGCAGGGATTGGGCTGCGTGTAGATCGCGCCGGCGACCGAAGTCTCGCCGAAGAAGCCCGCCATCCGCAGGTCCTCGCGGAAGAGCTCGGCGACGTAGCGTCCGTTCTCGATCTGCATCGACGCGCGCTGCAGGTCCTGGCCGCGCGTCGACGCGTGCGCGAGGACGAGCAGGAGCGACGAGACGACGATCATGCCGAGCGTCAGCCCGACCATCAGCTCGATGAGGGTCATGCCGCGCTGCGCACGCGGCGCCGGAAGCGTCGGTCGCGTCTGCTTCATGCGGTCAGCAGCGCGACAGGACCGGCGCCGACGCGGCGTCGTGCAGCAGCGCGACGCACACCGTCGCGGACGCCGTCCGGCGCAGCGTCTCGTCGGGGAACGCGGGGTCGCCCTGGCCGCACGGGCTCGCGGGCGCGCCGGTCTGCACGATGCCCTGCCAGGCGATCGAGACGACGTAGCGGTCGGTGCTCGTCGCCGGCCGCGTGATGCAGCCGCGCGCCGAGATCATCGCGCCGATCGTGCTGCCGCCGGTCTGCTCGGCGCTGCCGCGGATCAGGTTCGACCATTCGCACAGGTCGAGCGCCGCGCCGGTCTGGCCGGTGCAGTCGACGATCGCGCCGGCGCCGAGCAGGCCGGCCGAGACGTAGTCGCCGGCGTGCGCGCGGTTCGCGTTGATGCGGCTCACCATGTCCTCGAGCAGCACCAGCGCCTCGCTGCGCTGCAGCGTCTCGAAGTCGTTCGAGACGGCGCGCGCCTGCATGCCGGCGAAGCCGAGCAGGCCGAACGCGCAGATCAGGACCGCGATCAGCACCTCGATGAGCAGCGCGCCCGATTGCGCGCTGCGGCGCGCGGCAGCCGTGCGGTGGCGCGCCTTCACGAGCACGCTCCGTACGACGACCGCACGCGGCCGGAGGGATCGAGCTGGAGGCAGCGCAGGTTGCTGCCGCCGCCGATCGTCATCCGCACCGAGCCGAGCGGCGCCGAAACGCGGCCGTTCGGGTCGAACGTGATCGCGGTCGGCGCCCCGCTGATGCTGACCGCCTGCGCCGCGGCGTTGCGGTGGTCGAGCTGCGTCACCGGCGCTGCGGCGGTGGCGACGGTCCAACCCTGCGTCCAGTCTCCCGCGTTCGCCGCGGTGACCGTCACCGACGCGTTGCGCTTCAGCGCCTCGTTGCGCGCGAGCATGAGGTCCGACGTCAGGTCATACGTCAGCGCTTTCGCCTGCTGCGACGCGAGAAAGCCGCTGAACGACGGCGCGACGATGCCGAGCAGCACGGCGAGGATCGAGACGACGGTCATCATCTCGACGAGCGTGAAGCCGCGCGCGGAGCGGCCGCAGCGCAAAGCGCGTCGGCCCGGGCTCGCTAAGGCGCATGGCGCGTTCATGGCTCACCAGCAGCTGCTGAGCGCCGCCGTCTTGGCGCCGGACTGGTCGATCGTCAGCGTTCCGCACTTCTCGTTGACCTGGTCGGTGCCGGCGAGCGGCGTCGCGGTCAAGGTGAAGGTCGGCGGCGGCCCGGCGACGACGTTGAGCGCGACGGTGTAGAACGAGGCCACGCTCGACGGCTGCGGGATGTTGATCGTCGCCAGCGTCGACGCATACGCGCGGGTGTCGACCAGGAACTGCGTCTGCCGGCCGGCGACCGACATCAGGTAGGCCTGCGCCTCGGCGCGACGCGACTTGCGGACGTGGTCGCGGTAGCTCGGCAGCGCGACGGCGACGAGCAGGGCGACGATCGCGATCACGATGATCAGCTCGATCAGCGTGAAGCCGCGGGCGTGTGCAACGGAACGCGAGCGTTGCAGCGTCGCGAGCCTGCGCAGGTTGGGTTCGGTGAACATGTGCTGCAGATGTGAAAGACAGGGTCGATCTGACGCAGGCGCCATTTCCCATACCTTTTTCGGTCGGAAGATCGTGGGCATTAGGGGCGTTCGCTGCGGCGGCGAGGTGCGCGAGAACGAAGTCACGACCTTGGCTGCGAGCGACGATGAACGGTGTCTGCCAGCCGACAGGCGCGCTTCAGCGCGCTCTTTGCGATCGCGTGCATCGACCGTGCGTCGCATCATGCCCGCGCGGTTTGCGCGACGACTGCAGAAAAGCGTGATCGACGCGGCGCATTTCGACTCGCCCGCACCGAGAGGGCAGCGGGCGCCGACGAGCGGCGGCGTGTCGCCGCGAGGTGGCGCAGCGAGCGGCGCCTAGCCGTTCGGAGGGGGCGGCCGCCGGCGCGCCTTGCGACGATCGCGTCGATCCCCAGCTTTCGAGATCCGATGGGCGCCAACGATCCGTTCCTCCTCGACGCCTACTCGCAGGCGGTGACCGCCGTCGTCGAGCGCGTCGCGCCGAGCGTCGCCGCCGTGCGCGTTTCCGGAGTCGGCGGCGCCGCGGGCGGCCACGGCTCCGGGTTCGTGTTCACCTCCGACGGCTACCTGCTCACCAACTCGCACGTCGTGCGCGGCGGCGCTGCGCAGCGCAGCGCGAGTGCGAGCTACGTCGTCGCGCTCGGCGACGGCAGCGAGTCGGCGGCCGAATGGGTCGGCGACGATCCCGACACCGACCTCGCGGTGCTGCGCGTGGTCGGCAGCGCGTCGACGCCGGCGACCGCGCACCTCGGCCGCTCGGCCGACGTCAGGCGCGGCGAGATCGCGATCGCGATCGGCAACCCGCTCGGCTTCGAGCACACGGTGACCGCCGGAATCGTCAGCGCCCTCGGCCGCAGCATGCGCGCGACGAGCGGCCGCCTGATCCCCGACGTCATCCAGACCGACGCCGCGCTCAACCCGGGCAACTCGGGCGGGCCGCTCCTCAACTCGCGCGGCGAGGTGATCGGCGTCAACACTGCGATCGTGCGCGGTGCGCAGGCGATCTGCTTCGCAGTCGCGATCGACACCGCGTCGTGGGTCATTCCCCAGCTGCTGCGCCACGGTCGCGTCCGCCGCGGCCATCTCGGCGTCGCCGGGCAGACCGTCGCGCTGCACCGGCGCGTCGTCGTGCACCACGCGCTCGGGCAGTCGCACGGCGTTCGCGTCCTCAAGGTCGAGCCCGGCAGCCCGGCGGCGCTCGGCGGCCTGCGCGAAGGCGACACGATCGTCGGCATCGACGGCGAGCGGATCGAATCGGTCGACGCGCTGCACCAGGCGCTCGGCGAGCACCGCATCGCCAAGCTGTGCTCGCTGAAGCTGCTGCGCGGCGACGTCTCGCCCGAGGTGCTGTACTCGAGCGCGCGGCCGATCGAGCGCGCCTAGCGCGAGGTCGCGCCGCTCGCGCGCCGCAGCCCCGCGCGTCGAGGCCCATGACGGGCGCGCGAAGGAATGTCGCTACGATGGCTCGATGCGCATCGACGACCACGACGTGCCGCCTTCGCGCGGCGACACGCCCGCGCGCGGCGTCGCGATCCCGCCGTTCTACGCAGGACAGATCGGTGCGCAGGCGGCAGAACGCGCGCGCCGCGGCCTCGAGGTCATCGCGATGCACTTCGGCCAGCCGAGCGAAGGCGCGTCGCCCGCCGCCCTCGGCACCGCGCAGGCCCACCTCGACGGCAGCGTGCGAGGTCCGGCGGGCTATTGGGAGTCGGCGGCGCTGCGCGAGCGGATCGCGCTGCACTACCGCGAGCAGCACGGCGTCGACGTCGCGCCCGAGCGCATCCTGCTGACGACCGGAGCGAGCGCCGGGCTCGTCGCCACGTTCACGGCGCTGTTCGCCGCGGGCGATCGCGTCGCGCTCGCCCGGCCCGGCTATCCGGCGTACCGCAACGCGCTGCGCGCCCTCGGGCGCGTTCCGGTCGAGATCGATTGCGGCCCCGGGCACGGCTTTCGGCTCGCGCCGGAGCTGCTGCCACCGCCGAGCGAGCCGCTGCACGGACTGCTCGTCGCGAGCCCGGCGAACCCGACCGGAGCCGTCCTTGGTGCGTCGGAGCTCGCAGCGCTCGCCGACGCATGCCGGCGGCGCGGAACACGTCTGGTCTCCGACGAGATCTACCACGGCATCGGCTACGGCCGCGAAGCGGTCACTGCGCTGCAGTTCGAGCCGCAAGCGCTCGTCATCAACAGCTTCTCGAAGCTGTTCCGGATGCCCGGGTGGCGGATCGGCTGGCTCGTCGCGCCCGAGTCGTGCGTCGCCGCGCTGCACAGCCATCTGATCAACTTCTTCCTCACGCCGCCCGCGATCGCGCAGCATGCGGCGCTCGCGGCGTTCGACGATCTCGAGCTCCTGAAGCGCTCGGTGGGGACGTACGCGGCCAACCGCGCACGTCTTCTCGAGGCGCTGCCGGCGATGGGCCTGTCCGGGATCGCGCCTCCCGAGGGCGCGTTCTACCTCTACGTCGACGTCGGCCACCTCACCGACGACAGTCTCGCGTTCTGCAAGGAGCTGCTGAGCGACACGGGTATCGCGACCGCGCCGGGGATCGACTTCGACCCGGTGCTCGGCAACGCGTTCGTCCGCTTCTCGTTCGCGATCTCCGAGCGCGAGGTCGATCGCGCGATCGCGCTGCTCGGGCCCTGGCTCGCCGGTCGGCGCTTGCTGAAGCGCACCTAGCGCGCGAGCGGATTCGGCGTCGGCTCGCCGATCTTCGTGAGCAGGTTGCGGTCGGTGTGGTGGAACGGCTCCGCCTGCCCGCGGATCGCGAGCACCGAGTCCTCCGAGTAGCTCCAGGTGCCGTCGTCGTTGAAGCTCACCTGGATGCGGAACTCGACCGTCTTGAACGCGTAGAGGAGAAACGGCGCCGAGCAGATGCCCCAGCTGTCGAGGCCCTGCGTGGCGACGAGCTCGAACGAGCGCGCGTCGGCGGCGGCCTGCCCCGAGGCCATCGCGGTCATCCCGCGCGGGATCGTCAGGGTGTGCATCACCGTTCCCGTCGCCGGCTCCCAGAGCCAGTAGCCGACCTGCTCGTGGTAGGTCTTGACCTGCGCAGGCTTCGTGATGTGGGTGTGGTAGCGCAGCCCGTACAGCAGCTGCGGGCCGTTGGTCTGCGGATCGATCGGCTGCAGCTCGATGCGCTCGACGAACGCCTGCTTCTTCGCCCCCTCGGCCTTGGGCTTGACGTCGAGACCGCGCTGCCCGCTCCAGATGCCGGCCATGCGACGCAACGGGCCGAGATTGGCGAGCGTGTCGACGTCGATGCTCGACGGCTCGGTGTAGATGTCTTCGGCAAACGTGCTCATCGTGTGACCATCCCTGCGGAGCAGATCATTCGGCGGTGGTTAGCGCGCGAGCTCGTTCTTTACCACGCGCCCACCCTTCATCACGAACGAACACGGTGCCTCCCCGCTTGCGTCGGTGCGATGCCAGCTCGCACCGGTCCTGGTCGGCCGTGTTGGGATCGAACCAACGACCGAAGGATTATGAGAGATCCAAGTGATCGCTCATCTCTGAGCCTCTCGGCTCAGGTCGTCTCACTCCGCACCATGTTGTCTCGTGCGCGGTCGGTGGTTCCCTTGAGAGATCAATAACTTACGTCGCTTGTAGCCAGACGCACCGGCAATGTAGCGCGGCGTCCGTCTACAAG
>JASLGD010000132.1 GCA_030150305.1 Caldimonas sp.
GCGACGAGGCGTGGGCGCGCGTGGCGCCGCCGCTCGTCGCGCTCGATGCCGAACGAGCCGCCGCGCTGCGAGAGGCGTACGAGCGGCGCGCCGCCGCCGCCTGAGGTCTCCCGGCGCGGGGGATAATCGGCCGATGGCCGAGCCGACCCCCGAAGAGCTGCGTCGTTTCATCGCCGACGGCCTCGCCTGCGAGCACGTCGAGGTCGAGGGCGACGGCCGCCACTTCTTCGCGACGATCGTCTCGCGCGAATTCGAGGGCACGACCCGCATCGCCCGCCACCAGCGCGTCTACCGCGCGCTCGGCGACCGCATGCGCGAGCAGATCCACGCGCTCTCGATGAGGACGCTCACCCCCGCCGAGTATCAGCAAGACCACCCGGCCTGACGCGGGCTAGGCCCGCAGCGATCACCACGATGGACAAACTCCGCATCCGCGGCGGCAAGCGGCTCGCAGGCGAGATCGTCATCTCGGGCGCGAAGAACGCCGCGCTCCCCGAGCTGTGCGCCGCTCTGCTGACCGCCGAGCGCGTGCAGCTGCGCAACGTGCCGCGCCTGCAGGACGTCGCGACGATGACGCGCCTGCTGCGCACGATGGGCGTCGTCGCCGAGGCCGGCGGCAACGGCGAGGGCACGGTCGCGCTCGCCGCCGCCGACGTGACGTCGCGCGAGGCGCCGTACGAGCTCGTCAAGACGATGCGCGCGTCGATCCTCGTCCTCGGCCCGCTGCTCGCGCGCTTCGGCGAGGCGCGCGTCTCGCTGCCCGGCGGCTGCGCGATCGGCACGCGGCCGGTCGACCAGCACATCAAGGGCCTGCAGGCGATGGGCGCCAACATCGTCGTCGAGCACGGCTACATCGTCGCGCGCGCGGATCGGCTCGCGGGCGCGCGCATCACGACCGACATGGTCACCGTCACCGGCACCGAGAACCTGATGATGGCGGCGACGCTCGCGAGCGGCGAGACGATCCTCGAGAACGCGGCGCAGGAGCCCGAGGTCACCGACCTCGCCGAGATGCTGATCGCGATGGGCGCGCGCATCGAGGGCCACGGCACGAGCCGGATCCGGATCACGGGCGTCGAGCGGCTGCACGGCGTCAGCCACCGCATCGTCGCCGACCGCATCGAGGCCGGCACGTTCCTGTGCGCGGTCGCCGCCGCCGGCGGCGACGCGGTGCTGCGGCAGGCGCGCGGCGACCATCTCGAGGCGGTGATCGAGAAGCTGCGCGAGGCCGGCGCGACGATCGACGTCGGCGAGGGGTGGCTGCGCGTGCGCGCCGACGCCCGCCCGCGCGCCGTGAGCGTGCGCACGAGCGAGTACCCGTCGTTTCCGACCGACATGCAGGCGCAGCTGATGGCGCTCGACTGCATCGCCGATGGCGCGGCGACGATCACCGAGACGATCTTCGAGAACCGCTTCATGCACGCCAACGAGCTGGTGCGGCTCGGCGCGAAGATCGACATCGACGGCCGCGTCGCCGTCGTCCAGGGCGTCGAGCGGCTGTCGGGCGCGACGGTGATGGCGACCGACCTGCGCGCGTCGGCCGGGCTCGTCATCGGCGCGCTCGTCGCCGACGGCGAGACGACGATCGATCGCATCTACCACCTCGACCGCGGCTACGACGCGATGGAGACCAAGCTGCGCGCGCTCGGCGCCGACGTGGAGAGGGTGTCGTCGTGAGCCGCCCGCGTGTCCTCCTGAGCGAAGCGAAGGATCTCATCGCGACGACGAGACCCTTCGCTGCGCTCAGGGTGACGGCGGCCTGCGGGGCGCGGCCGTGATCACGCTCGCGCTGTCGAAGGGCCGCATTCTCGACGAGACGCTGCCGCTGCTCGCGCAGGCGGGAATCGCGCTCGAAGAGGATCCCGAGACGAGCCGGCGGCTGATCCTCCCCACCTCGGATCCCGGCCTCAGGATCGTCCTCGTGCGCGCGAGCGACGTGCCGACGTACGTCCAGCACGGCGGCGCCGACCTCGGCGTCGTCGGCCTCGACACGCTGCTCGAGCACGGCGGCGAGGGCCTGTACCGGCCGCTCGACCTCGGCGTCGCGCGCTGCCGCATGAGCGTCGCCGCGCCGCTCGACTTCGACTACGCGACCGCAGCGCGCCAGGGCTCGCGCATCCGCGTCGCGACCAAGTTCACCCGGATCGCGCGCGAGCACTTCGCCGACAAGGGCGTGCACGTCGACATCATCAAGCTCTACGGCTCGATGGAGCTGGCGCCGCTCACCGGCCTCGCCGACGCGATCGTCGACCTCGTCGCCTCCGGCAACACGCTGAAGGCGAACGCGCTCGCCGAGGTCGAGGAGATCATGCAGATCTCGGCGCGGCTGGTCGTCAACAAGGCGGCGCTGAAGCTCGACCGCGAGCGCATCCGCGCGCTGATCGAAGCGCTCGCCGCGGTCGTCGCGCCGGCGAAGAAGGTCGCGAAGGCAGGAGCGCGCGCAGCATGAGCGCCGCCGCCGCACGGTCGCTGCGCGGGTCGCGCTCCGTCCCGCGCGGCGGCGGCTCGCGCACGCCGAGGCGGCAGCGATGAGCCTCGGCCTTCGCTTCCTCAACAGCGCCGACGCCGGCTTCGACGCCGCGCTCGCCGCGCTGCTCGCGTACTCGGCCGAGACCGACGACGCGATCGAGCGCAGCGTCGCTGCGATCATCGCCGACGTCCGCGCGCGCGGCGATGCCGCCGTGCTCGAGCTGACGCGTCGCTTCGACGGCATCGATGCGAAGTCGGTGAGCGAGCTCGAGATCGGCAAGGCCGAGCTCGACGCCGCGCTCGCTTCGCTGCCGAGGGCGCAGCGCGGCGCGCTCGAAGCCGCGGCCGAGCGCGTGCGCTCGTACCACGAGCGCCAGCGCGACGCGTGCGGCCGCTCGTGGAGCTACCGCGACGGCGACGGCACGCTGCTCGGCCAGAAGGTCACTCCGCTCGAGCGCGTCGGCATCTACGTGCCGGGCGGCAAGGCGGCGTACCCGTCGAGCGTGCTGATGAACGCAGTGCCCGCCCAGGTCGCCGGCGTCGGCGAGATCGTCATGGTCGCGCCGATGCCGTCGCGAAGCGGCGGCATGTCCGCGCCTTCGGGCGGCGAGCGCAACCGGCTCGTCCTCGCGGCGGCGGCGCTCGCCGGCGTCGACCGTGCGTTCGCGATCGGCGGCGCGCAGGCCGTCGCTGCGCTCGCGTACGGCACGGCGACGATTCCCGCCGTCCACAAGATCACCGGCCCCGGCAATGCATACGTCGCGAGCGCGAAGCGGCGCGTCTTCGGCACCGTCGGCATCGACATGATCGCCGGGCCGAGCGAGATCCTCGTGCTCGCCGACGGCACGACGCCACCCGAGTGGGTCGCGATGGACCTCTTCAGCCAGGCCGAGCACGACGCGCTCGCGCAGAGCATCCTGCTCTCCCCAGACGCCGCGTACCTGGAGCGCGTGCGCGACGCGATCGAGCGGCTGCTGCCGTCGCAGCCGCGGCACGACATCATTCGCGCGTCGCTCGAAGGGCGCGGCGCGCTCGTGCTGACGCGCTCGATGGACGAGGCGTGCGCGATCGCGAACCGGATCGCGCCCGAGCACCTCGAAGTCAGCGCGCGCGAGCCGCAGCGCTGGGAGCCGTTGCTGCAGCACGCCGGCGCGATCTTCCTCGGCGCGTTCACGAGCGAGAGCCTCGGCGACTATTGCGCCGGTCCCAACCACGTGCTGCCGACGGCAGGCACGGCGCGCTTCTCGTCGCCGCTCGGCGTCTACGACTTCCAGAAGCGCACCAGCCTGATCGAGGTCAGCGCGCAAGGCGCGGCGACGCTCGGCCCGATCGCGGCGACGCTCGCGCGCGGCGAGGGCCTCGAGGCGCACGCGCGCGCCGCCGAGCTGCGCCTCGAAGGCAAGGCGACGTGAGGAACGGCGCCGAGCGCTACGCCAAGGTCGTCCGCCAGGACGTCCGCTCGATGCACGCGTACGCGATCCAGCAAAGCGACGGGCTCGTCAAGCTCGACGCGATGGAAAACCCGTTTCGCCTGCCGCCCGCGCTGCAGGACGAGCTCGGCAGGCGCCTCGGCCGGGTCGCGATCAACCGCTACCCGACGCGCTGCGTCGCCGACGTCATCGCGGCGCTGTCGCGCCACGTCGCCCTGCCGCCGGGCTGTCAGATCATGCTCGGCAACGGCTCCGACGAACTGATCGGGCTGCTGGCGCTCGCCTGCGACGTGCCGGGCGCGACGATCCTCGCGCCGGTGCCGGGGTTCGTGATGTACGAGATGTCGGCGCGCCTGCAGGGGCTCGGCTTCGTCGGCGTGCCGCTGACGCCGACGTTCGAGCTCGACCTCGACGCGACGATCGCCGCGATCGAGCGAACGAAGCCCGCGCTGACGTACCTCGCGTACCCGAACAACCCGACCGCGAACCTGTTCGACGAGCGCGCCGTCGAGCACATCGTCGCCGCGGTCGGAGCGCAGGACGGGCTCGTCGTCTTCGACGAGGCCTACCAGCCGTTCTCGTCGCGCTCGTGGCTGCCCAAGGTCGGCTCGCTCTCGCACGTGCTCGTGCTGCGCACGCTGAGCAAGTTCGGCCTCGCCGGAGTGCGCATGGGCTACCTCGCCGGCCCGGCGGCGCTGATCGACGAGATCGACAAGGTGCGGCCGCCCTACAACATCGGCGCGCTCAACGCCGAGGCGACGCTGTTCGCGCTCGAGCACGCCGACGAGTTCGCGCGCCAGGCGAAGGTGCTGCGCGACGAGCGCGCGCGCCTGCAGCGCGAGCTCGCGACGCTGCCGGGAGTGACGCCGTTTCCGAGCGAGGCGAACATGATCCTGGTCCGCGTTCCCGACGCGGCGGCCGCGTTCGCCGGCATGAAAGAGCGCGGCGTGCTGGTGAAGAACGTCGAGCCGCTGCACCCGCTCCTCGCCGGGTGCCTGCGCCTCACCGTCGGCACGCCGGACGAGAATGCGAAGATGATCGACGCCTTGCGCGCCAGCCTGCGATGAAGAAGCCTGCCACCGCACCGCGCCGAGCGGCGATTCGCCGCGACACCAAGGAGACGAAGATCGCCGTCACCGTCGACCTCGACGGCACGGGCACGTCGAAGATCTCGACCGGAATCGGCTTCTTCGACCACATGCTCGACCAGATCGCTCGCCACGGCACGATCGACCTCGAGATCGAGGCGCAGGGCGACCTCCACATCGACGGCCACCACACCGTCGAGGACGTCGGCATCGCGCTCGGGATGGCGGTCGCGCAGGCGGTCGGCGACAAGCGCGGGCTCGTCCGCTACGGCCACGCGTACGTGCCGCTCGACGAGGCGCTGTCGCGCGTCGTCATCGACTTCTCCGGGCGGCCGGGGCTCGTCATGCACGTGCCGTTCAAGTCCGGGATGATCGGCGGCTTCGACGCCCAGCTCGCGCACGAGTTCTTCCAGGGCTTCGCCAACCACGCGCTCGTCACGCTGCACGTCGACAACCTGCGCGGCGAGAACGCGCACCACCAGTGCGAGACGGTGTTCAAGGCGTTCGCGCGCGCGCTCAGGATGGCGGTCGCGATCGACCCGCGCCTCGGCGACGTCGTGCCGTCGACGAAGGGCTCGCTCTAGGCGCTTGGTCCATGTCGCGCACCGTCGCCGTCGTCGACTACGGCATGGGCAACCTCCGCTCGGTCGCCCAGGCGGTCGCGCACGCGGCGCGCGAGTCGGCGCGCGAAGGCGCAGCGTTCGAGGTCGTCGTCACCTCGGATCCCGACGCCGTCGCCGCGGCGGAGCGCGTCGTCCTGCCAGGGCAGGGCGCGATGCCCGACTGCATGCGCGAGCTGCGCTCGTCCGGGCTCGAGGCGGTGGTGCGCGAAGCCGCGGCGACCAAGCCGCTCCTGGGCGTGTGCATCGGCATGCAGATGCTGCTCGACCGCAGCGAGGAGGGCGCGGACCCCGCCGGGACGCCGGGGCTCGGGCTGATCGCGGGCGAGGTCGTCCGCTTCCGGCTCGAGGGCAGGCTGCAGGAAGACGGCAGCCGCTACAAGGTTCCGCAGATGGGCTGGAACGAGGTGATCCAGGTGCGTGCGCACCCGCTCTGGAGCACGATTCCCGACCGCTCCTGGTTCTACTTCGTGCACAGCTATTGCGCGCGGCCGGCCGACGCGCGGCACAGCGCCGGCGAGACCGACTACGGCGCTCGCTTTACCTCGGCGCTCGCCCGCGATAATATTTTCGCGACCCAGTTCCATCCCGAGAAAAGCGCCGCCCACGGCCTCGCGCTGTACCGCAACTTCCTGCACTGGAACCCCTGACGCATTCTTCGGGCACCGCGCGCGTCGCGGCTCCGCTCGGCGCCCGCTCCGTCCATCCCCGCTCGCTTCGGCCATGCTGCTGATTCCCGCGATCGACCTCAAGGACGGGCACTGCGTTCGCCTCCGCCAAGGCGACATGAAGGAGGCGACGGTCTTCAGCGACGACCCCGCGGCGATGGCGCGGCGCTGGGTCGAAGCCGGTGCCCGGCGGCTCCACCTCGTCGACCTCAACGGCGCCTTCGCCGGCAAGCCGGTCAACGAGAGCGCCGTCAAGGCGATCCTCGCCGAGGTCGGCGACGAGATCCCCGTGCAGCTCGGCGGCGGCATCCGCGACCTCGACACGATCGAGCGCTATCTCGACGACGGCCTCAGCTACATCATCATCGGCACCGCCGCGGTGAAGAACCCCGGCTTCATGCGCGACGCGTGCAGCGCGTTCGGCGGCCACATCATCGTCGGCCTCGACGCCAAGGACGGCAAGGTCGCGACCGACGGCTGGAGCAAGCTGACCGGCCACGAGGTCGCCGACCTGGCGAAGAAGTTCGAGGACTACGGCGTCGAGGCGATCGTCTACACCGACATCGGCCGCGACGGCATGCTGACCGGAGTCAACATCGACGCGACGGTGCGCCTCGCGCAGGCGCTCACGATTCCGGTGATCGCCTCGGGCGGCCT
>JASLGD010000174.1 GCA_030150305.1 Caldimonas sp.
TCACTTCCCGCTCTCCGAGCGCGTCGTCCTCGACAACGAGCGCTGCATCGTCTGCTCGCGGTGCGTCCGCTTCACGCGCGAGATCTCGAAGTCGGATTCGCTCGGCATCGTCCACCGCGGCGACCACTCGCTCGTGCGCGCGAGCGAGGACGGCGCCTTCGAGCGCGACCCGTACTCCGACAACGTGATCGACATCTGTCCGGTCGGCGCACTCCTGTCGCGGCCGTTCCTGCACCAGGCGCGCGTCTGGTACCTCGAGCCGACGCCCTCGGTCTGCCCCGGGTGCGAGCGCGGCTGCACGGTCCACATCTGGCACCGCAAGCGCGAGTGGAAGCTGAACCGGCTCGACGCCAAGCTGAACGACCGGATCGAGCGCGTCACGCCGCTCGAGAACCCCGCGGTCAACGGGCCGTGGATCTGCAACAAGGGGCGCGACCTGGCGCAGCTGTTCGGTCGCCCGCGCGCGCTCGCGCCGCTCGTCGCCGGTCGCGAGGTCGCGCTCGACGCCGCCGTCGACGCGGCGCGCGCGCTGATCGCGGCGGCGCGTCACCCGGTGGCGCTCGTCTCGAGCTGGGCGTCGAACGAGGAGCTCGCTGCGTTCGACCGCACGCTCGCTTCGCGCTTCACGTGCCGCGTCAAGACCGACTGGCTGCCGCAGCCCGGCGAGCGGGTCGAGGACGACGTCCTCATCAAGGCCGACAAGAACCCGAACCGCGCCGGGGCGATCGCGCGCTACCCCGGAACGGCGTTCGACGGCCCCGAGGCGTTCCCGTCGGGCTGCGACCTCGTGCTCGTCTGGGGCGAAGGATGCCGCGCCGATGCGCTGCCGCCCGGAGCGCGCGTCGTCCGCGTCGACGCGTGGCTGCATCCCGACAACGGCCGCGCCGACGTCTTCCTGCCGATCAGCGTCCAGACCGAGCGCAGCGGCCATTACACCAACTTCACCGGCGTTGTGAGCCGCTTCGAGGCGTGCTTCGCGAAGCCCGCCGGCGTCGTCGACGCCGAGGCGCTGTTCGCGCTGCTCGCGGCGCCCGCGATGGCGGAAGCGACATGACGCAGGACCTCGTCGTCGCGCTCGTCTTCATCGTCTACGCGATGGGCGCGCTGATCACGTTCGGCACGCTCCTGACGTGGGTCGAGCGCAAGCAGGCGGCGGTGATGTCGGACCGGATCGGCGCCAACCGCGCCTACGTCCGCATTCCGTTCACTGGAGTGAAGCTCGTCTGGTGGGGCCTCTTCCACGGCGTTGCCGACGGCATCAAGATGCTCCTGAAGGAGAACTTCACGCCGCAGAGCTACGACCGCTTCGCCTACGCGATCGCGCCGTGGGTCGTCTTCACGCCGGTGCTGCTCGTCTTCGCGGTCGTCCCGTTCGGCGGCACGCTCGAGCCCGCGAGGCTCGTGCCCGCGCTCGCCGACTGGTTCGGCCAGCGCACGTATCCGATGCAGATCGCCCGCCTCGACGCCGGGCTGCTGATCGTGTTCGCGTTCAGCGGCCTGACGGTGATCGGCGCGATGCTCGCCGGCTGGTCGTCGGCCAACAAGTTCTCGCTGCTCGGCGCGCTGCGCGCCGGCTCGCAGATGATCTCGTACGAGCTCGTCATGGGACTGACGGTGCTCGGCCTGGTGATGACGTGGGGCACGGTCGACCTCGGCGCCATCGTGCAGCGCCAGTCCGGGACGCTGCTCGGCGCATTGCCGGCGTGGGGCGTCGTCTACCAGCCGCTCGGCGCGATCCTCTTCCTCACCGCCGCGATCGCCGAGAACAAGCGCATCCCGTTCGACCTGCCCGAGGCCGAGTCGGAGCTCATCGCCGGCTACTACACCGAGTACACGTCGATGAAGATGGGCCTCTTCATGTTAGCAGAGTGCATCGAGCTCGCGATCATCGGCGCGCTCTTCACGACGCTCTTCCTCGGCGGCTACAACCTGCCGTACATGAGCGACGCCGGCTTCGCGTTTCCGTGGGGAGCGACGGTCGCGCTGCCGCACGTCGCCGTCGTCGTGATCCAGCTCGTCACCTTCCTCGCCAAGGTGATGCTCGTCTGCAGCTTCCAGATCCTGATCCGCTGGTCGCTGCCGCGCTTCCGCTACGACCAGGTGCTCAGCTTCGCGTGGAAGTTCATGCTGCCGGTCGCGCTCGCCAACCTGACGCTCACCGCGGTCGTCCTCTGGTCGCACCTCAAGGGGCCGGTGTGAAGGTCGACTCGAAGGTGGTCTACGAGCGCAAGCGCTACTGGAACGCGCCGACGCTGACGCTCTGGGAGCGCTCGTACCTGCCCGAGATCGTCCGCGGCCTGCTCGTCACGAGCGGCGTCTTCCTGCGCAACATGGGCCGCTGGATCACCGGCAGGAAGGGTGCGCTGACGACCTACTACCCGGAGGAGCAGCGCGCCGACTTCGCGCCGATCAACCGCGGCAAGCACGTCCTGACGCAACGCCCCGACGGCCGCCCGCAGTGCATCGCGTGCAACATGTGCGCGACCGTCTGCCCGGCCAAGGTGATCGAGATCGAGGCCGGCTTCGACCCCGAAGACGTCGCGCACCCGAAGTTTCCGGTCCGCTTCGAGATCGACTACTCGCGCTGCGTCTTCTGCGGCCTGTGCGTCGAGGCGTGCCCCGAGGACGCGATCCGGATGGCGCGCGAGATCCCATCGCTGCCGTCGGCAAACCGCCACGAGATGTGGCTCGGCCTCGACGAGCTGCTGACGTGGAACCCGCAGCGCGACGTCGCCAAGCCGTACCCGCCGGGCCCGACCGCGAGGAGGACGCCGTGACGACGATGATCGACAGCCTGCTGCAGCAGCTCGACACCCTGCTCCTCGTCGTCTGCGCGCTCGGCGCGCTCGCCGCCGCGGCGACGATGCTCGTCGTCCGCGAGCCGATGCGCGTCGCCATGGCGCTCGTGACCTCGATGATCCTGCTCGGCGGCATCTACGGCCTGCTCGGCGTCCACTTCGTCGCCGCGTTCCAGGTCCTGATCTACGTCGGCGCGGTGATGGTGTTCATCGTCTACGCGATCATGCTGCTCGAGCGCCGCGAGGCGACGGTGCGGCGCTACTCGCCGCTCTTCGTCCCGGGGATCGTGGGGCTCGTCGTCCTGCTCGGCGCGATCGTCGCGAGCGTCTGGAAGCCGCTGCCGTCGCCGGTGCGCGAGCTCGGCGACGTGTCGTTCGGCATCGCCGCGTTCTCGGTCGCGTTCCTGACCGAGTACTGGCTGCTGTTCGAGCTCACCTCGGTGCTCCTCGTCGCCGCGGTCGTCGCCGCCGTCGCGGTGCTCGGCGTCGGACGCAAGGAGGCTCGCCGTGGATAGGACCCAGCTCCTGATCGGCGTCGCGGTCGCGCTGTTCTCGATCGGGCTCGTCGGCGTCGTCGTCCGCCGCAATATGCTCGTCATGCTGATGTGCATGGAGCTGATGCTGAACGGCGTCAACCTGAGCCTGATCACGTTCGCGCAGCAGACCGCGACGACCATCGGCGCCGTCGTCGTCTTCCTCGTCTTCGTCGTCGCGACGGTCGAGATCGCGCTCGCGATCCCGATCGTGCTGCTGCTCGTGCGCGACAAGCACACGCTCGACATCGGCGCCTACAGCGAGCTGAAGGGATAGCGATGCTCACCCTGATCGTCGTCCTGCCGCTGCTCGGCTTCCTCCTCAACGGCGTCCTCGCGACCCGGCTCGGCGGCAACGTCGTCGGCAAGCGCTTCGTGACCGTCGTCGGCTGCGGGTTGCCGATCGCGTCGTTCGTGCTCGTCGTCGTGTCGTGCACGACGCTCGCCGCGGGCGGCTACGCGCCGCTCGTCGAGGTCGCCTACCGCTGGGCGCAGATCGGCGACGCGTCGTTCGAGGTCGCGTTCTTCTTCGACCGGCTCGCCGCCGTCATGGCGCTCGTCGTCACCGGCGTCGGCTCGGTCATCCACGTCTATTCGGTCGGCTACATGAAGGACGACTCGGCCTACGGGCGCTTCTTCGCGTACCTGAACCTGTTCCTCTTCTTCATGCTGCTGCTCGTCCTCGGGCGGTCGATGCTCGTCCTCTTCGTCGGCTGGGAGGGCGTCGGCCTGGCGTCGTACCTGCTGATCGGCTTCTGGTTCGACGACCTCGCCAACGCGCGCGCCGGCAAGAAGGCGTTCGTCACCAACCGGGTCGGCGACGCCGGCTTCCTGCTCGGCATGTTCCTGCTCTACACGACGTTCGGCACGCTCGACATGGACCGCGTCAACGCGGCGTTCGGCGCCGGCGCCGCGCCCGCCGTGTCGGCGAGCCTCGTCGGGCTGCTCCTCTTCATCGGCGCGACCGGCAAGTCGGCGCAGATCCCGCTCCACGTCTGGCTGCCCGACGCGATGGCCGGCCCGACCCCGGTCTCGGCGCTGATCCACGCGGCGACGATGGTCACCGCGGGCGTCTACCTCGTGGCCCGCATGTCCGGCGTCTACGCGCACGCTCCCGAGGCGTCGGCGGTGATCGCCGTCGTCGGCGTCACGACCGCGTTCTTCGCGGCGACGATCGCGCTCGTCCAGACCGACATCAAGAAGGTCCTCGCGTATTCGACGATCTCGCAGCTCGGCTTCATGTTCCTCGCGCTCGGCGTCGGCGCCTACGCGGTCGCGATCTTCCACGTCGTCACGCACGCGTTCTTCAAGGCGTGCCTCTTCCTCGGCGCCGGCAGCGTCATCCACGCGCTCGGCGGCGAGCAGGACGTTCGCAGGATGGGCGGCCTCGCGAAGAAGATCCCGCTCACCTTCTGGACCTTCGCGATCGCGACCGCGGCGATCGCCGGCCTGCCGCCGCTTGCCGGCTTCTTCTCGAAGGACGAGATCCTCTGGTTCGCGTTCGCGAGCGCGCGAGGCGGCACGCCGCTGCTCTGGATCGTCGCCACCGCGACGGCGCTCATGACCGCGTTCTACATGTTCCGCCTGCTCTGGCTGACGTTCCTCGGGCGCTCGCGGATGACCGCCGAGGTCGAGCACCACGTCCACGAGTCGCCGTGGTCGATGACCGGCGTCCTCGTCGTCCTCGCGCTGCTCTCGGCGATCGGCGGCTTCATCGCGGTGCCGCACTTCCTCGAGCCGCAGCTCGCCCTGCCGCCGGTGCACGAATCGCTGCACGCATTCGAGACGCCGCTCGTCGCCGTCGCGGTCGTCCTCGCGCTCGCCGGACTCGGCGCCGCGGCGTTCCTGTTCGGCGGTCCGCCCGGGCGCGTCGAGCGTCTGCGCGCGCGCTTCGCCCGCGTCCACCGCGTGCTCTCGGGCAAGTATTTCGTCGACGAGCTCTACGAGCGGCTGATCGGCAGGCCGCTGGTCTGGATCTCCGACCGCGTGTTCCTCCGCTTCGGCGACCGCGCGCTCCTCGACGGCACGCTCAACGGGATGGCCGCGCTCGGCCGCCGCAGCGGCGGGCTGCTCGCGCGCATCCAGACCGGAAGCCTCCACCTCTATGCCTGGCTCGTGCTCGCGGGAATCGCCGGCGCGCTGATCTGGAGCGCCCGCCATGGCTGAAGCCGCGGTCCTCAACTGGGTGCTGTTCCTGCCGCTGGTCGGCGTCGCGGCGCTCGCGATCGTGCCCGCGAGCAACGAGCGGCTCGTGCGCGCGCTCTCGCTCGTCGTCATGGTCGTGCAGCTCGCGCTCACCGCGTGGCTCTATGCGCGGTTCGACGCGAGCGTCGGCGGGCTGCAGTTCGAGACGCGGTTGCCGTG
This sequence comes from Caldimonas sp., assembly GCA_030150305.1. GTDB lineage: Bacteria > Pseudomonadota > Gammaproteobacteria > Burkholderiales > Burkholderiaceae_C > Schlegelella_A. The sequence continues at coordinate 5,696 of JASLGD010000174.1, forward strand.
GATCACGGCCTGGGGCGTCTCGTACCAGATCGGCCTCGACGGCTACAACATCCTGCTCGTGCTGATGACGGCGTACCTCGGCCCGCTCGTCGTCGCCGGCGCGTTCACCGCGATCACGAAGGACGTCAAGCTCTTCTACGCGATGGTCTTCTTCGTCCAGTTCGCGATGCTCGGCACGTTCCTCGCCCAGGACCTGTTCCTCTTCTACGTCTTCTGGGAAACGATGCTGATCCCGATGTTCCTGCTGATCGGGATCTGGGGCGGCGAGCGGCGCATCTACGCGACGATCAAGTTCGT
>JASLGD010000219.1 GCA_030150305.1 Caldimonas sp.
GACCGCGTCCTCGAGGACCGCACGCTCGTGCGCAAGCTCGACCGCGATGCGCCGCGCGTCGGCGTCGCCGCGACGGTCGCGACGACGGCGCGCTTCGTCGGCCGGCAGGCCGCGCTCGCGATCGTCGGCAGGCGCTATCGCCACGGCTACGCCTGCGTGAACTTCGGCAGCCCGCTGTCGATGCGCGGCTATGTTCGCGAGCACGGCATCGACTTCCGCAACCTCGCCGACGACGACCGCCGTGCCGCCGTCGCCGCGCTCGGCGCGCTCCTGATGGCGCGCATCGGAGCGATCGTGCCGGTGCTCCCGGTGCCGCTCGTCGCGAGCGTGCTGCTGCACGATCCGGCCAAGGCGCTCGGCGAGCTCGAGCTCAAGTCCGAGGTGCACGCGCTGATGGCGCGCGTCGAGGCGGCGGGCGGGCGCGTCTACGTGCCGCGCGCCGACCGCGACTACGCGGTCGGCGTCGGCCTGAGGATGCTGACGCTGCTTCGCTATTACGCGAACTCGATCGCCCACGTCGTTGCGTAGCTCCGCCGGGGGACCAAAACAAAACGGGGCCAGCGGCCCCGTTTAGAACTCAGCGAAGCGTTCTATTCACGGCTGCCGGCGAAGCCGAGCAGCGAGAGCAGCGCCTGGAAGATGTTGTAGAGGTCGAGGTAGATGCGCAGCGTCGCGCTGATGTAGTTGGTCTCGAGGCCGTCGCGGACGCTCTTCAGGTCGTAGACGATGTACGCCGAGAAGATGCCGACCATCAGCACGGCGATCGTCACGAACAGCGCGCTCGACTGCACGAACAGGTTCAGCACGATCGCGACGAGCAGCATGACCGCGCCGATCGACAGGAACTTGCCCATCGACGACAGGTCGCGCTTGATCATCGTCGAGAGCGTCGCCATGGCGAGGAACGCCACCGCGGTGCCGCCGAACGCCGTCGCGACGACCAGCGGGCCGCCGTCGCGGCCGAGCACGAACGCCAGGATGCGCGACAGCATCAGGCCCATGAAGAACGTGAAGCCGAGCAGCACCGGGACGCCGGCGGACGAGTTCTTGGTCCTCTCGATCGCGTAGATGAACGCGAACGCGCCGACCATGAACACGATGAAGCTCATCCCGACGCCCATCGCGGCGACGACGCCGGTGGCGACGCCGAGCCAGGCGCCGAGCACGGTCGGCACCATCGAGAGCGCGAGCAGCCAGTAGGTGTTGCGCAGGACGCGGTTGCGCTGCTCGACGCTGGGGACGGCGTAGCCGTATTGGTTCGTTTGCAGACTTTCGTCCATGGATCCTCCCGAGGAAAGACGAATGACAGCTGACTCTGAGTGCCGGAGGCAATTCTAGTTCCCGTGCCGCCGGCCGAGCGTCCGTCCGGCGCCTCCCGCCGAAACGATCCGATCGGGCGGAAGATGGGTCCGCGATCGCCCGATTGCAAGGCCGCCGGCGACGCCGTTCGAGCGCGGCGCAGCCAAGCCGTCCGCTACAATCGCTTCGCTCCAGCCCCGCGCGATTCCGGCTGTTGCAACCGCCGGTGTTCCGATCTGCCGACGGTCCCGGCCGGCGCCCCGCGCGCCGGCCCCGCGCCCGACCGGAGCCCTTCGCTTGTCCCCGCTGCTGCCCGACCACGCCCGCGCCCTCCTGGCACTCGCCGACGGGACGGTGTTCTTCGGCAGATCGGTCGGCGCGACGGGGCGAACGACCGGCGAGGTCGTCTTCAACACCGCGCTCACCGGCTACCAGGAGATCCTCACCGACCCGAGCTACTGCCGGCAGATCGTCACGTTGACGTATCCGCACATCGGCAACTACGGGACGAGCGGCGAGGACGTCGAGTCGGCGCGCGTCTTCGCCGCCGGCCTCGTCGTTCGCGACGTGCCCGGGCGCGAGTCGAACTTTCGCAGCACGGCGCCGCTCGGCGAGTACCTGCGGCGCGAGAACACGGTCGCGATCGCCGGCATCGACACGCGGCGGCTGACGCGGCTGCTGCGCAGCGGCGGCGCACAGAACGGCTGCATCGTGGCGCTCGAGCGCGGCGAGGAAGCGACGTCGGCCGTGGTCGAGCAGGCGGTCGCCGCCGCGCGCGCGACGCCGAGCATGTCGGGCCTCGACCTCGCGCAGGTGGTGAGCGTGCGCGAGCCGTACGAATGGAACGAGACGACGTGGGCGCTCGGCCTCGGCTTCGGTCGTGTCGCCGACACCCGGCGCCACGTCGTCGCGTACGACTTCGGCGTCAAGTTCAACATCCTGCGGATGATCGCGGCGCGCGGCTGCCGGGTCACGGTCGTGCCTGCGCAGACCCCGGTGGCCGACGTCCTCGCGCGCAAGCCCGACGGCGTCTTCCTCGCCAACGGTCCGGGCGACCCCGAGCCGTGCGACTACGCGATCGCGGCGACGCGCGAGTTGATCGCGCGCGACGTGCCGACGTTCGGCATCTGCCTCGGCCACCAGATCATGGCGCTGGCGGCCGGCGCGCGCACGTACAAGATGAAGTTCGGCCACCACGGCGCCAACCATCCGGTCAAGGATCTCGACAGCGGCCGCGTCTCGATCACCAGCCAGAACCACGGCTTCGCGGTCGACCCCGAGTCGCTCCCGGCGACCCTCCGGCCGACGCACGTTTCGCTCTTCGACGGCACGCTGCAGGGCCTCGCGCACGTCTCGAAGCCGGCGTTCTGCTTCCAGGGCCATCCGGAGGCGTCGCCCGGGCCGCACGACATCGGGTATCTCTTCGATCGCTTCGTCGCGATGATGGATGCCGCGAGCGGCGACACGAGGAGCGCGCATGCCTAAGCGCGGCGACCTCCGCTCGATCCTCATCATCGGCGCGGGCCCGATCGTGATCGGCCAGGCGTGCGAGTTCGACTACTCGGGCGCGCAGGCGTGCAAGGCGCTGCGCGAGGAGGGCTATCGCGTCGTCCTCGTCAACTCGAACCCGGCGACGATCATGACCGACCCCGGCATGGCCGACGTCACCTACGTCGAGCCCATCACCTGGAGCACGGTCGAGAAGATCATCGCCAAGGAGCGCCCCGACGCGATCCTGCCGACGATGGGCGGGCAGACGGCGCTCAACTGTGCGCTCGACCTGCACCGGAACGGCGTGCTGCAGAAGTACGGCGTCGAGATGATCGGCGCCAACGAGACCGCGATCGAGAAGGCCGAGGACCGGCTCAAGTTCAAGGACGCGATGACGTCGATCGGCCTCGGCTCGGCGAAGTCGGGAATCGCGCATTCGTTCGACGAGGCGCTCGCGGTGCAGCGTCGGATCGCGCAGGAGACCGCGGGCACCGGCTTCCCGGTCGTCATCCGGCCGAGCTTCACGCTCGGCGGCACCGGCGGCGGCATCGCCTACCACCCGGGCGAGTTCGAGGAGATCTGCAAGCGCGGCCTCGATCTCTCGCCGACCAACGAGCTCCTGATCGAGGAGAGCCTGATCGGCTGGAAGGAGTTCGAGATGGAGGTCGTCCGCGACAAGGCGGACAACTGCATCATCGTCTGCGGGATCGAGAACCTCGACCCGATGGGCATCCACACCGGCGACTCGATCACCGTCGCGCCGGCGCAGACGCTCTCGGACAAGGAATACCAGCTGATGCGCGACGCGTCGATCGCGATCCTGCGCGAGATCGGCGTCGAGACCGGCGGCTCGAACGTCCAGTTCGCGATCAACCCGGACGACGGCCGCATGGTCGTGATCGAGATGAACCCGCGCGTGTCGCGCTCCTCGGCGTTGGCGTCGAAGGCGACCGGCTTTCCGATCGCCAAGGTCGCGGCCAAGCTCGCGGTCGGCTACACGCTCGACGAACTGAAGAACGACATCACGGGCGGCGCGACGCCGGCGAGCTTCGAGCCTTCGATCGACTACGTCGTCACCAAGGTGCCGCGCTTCGCGTTCGAGAAGTTCCCCGAGGCCGACCCGCACCTGACGACGCAGATGAAGTCGGTCGGCGAGGTGATGGCGATCGGCCGCACGTTCCAGGAGAGCCTGCAGAAGGCGCTGCGCGGTCTCGAGACCGGCATCGACGGGTTCACCGAGCGCTCGCGCGACAGGGAGGAGATCGTCCAGGAGATCGGCGAAGCCGGCCCGGAGCGGTTGCTCTACGTCGCCGACGCGTTCCGCGTCGGGCTGAGCGCGGCCGAGATCGCCGGCGAAACGGCGATCGATCCCTGGTTCCTGGCGCAGATCGAGGAGATCGTCGCGGCCGAGCAGGCGCTCGACGGACGCACCC
>JASLGD010000328.1 GCA_030150305.1 Caldimonas sp.
GATCGGTTCTCCGTTGACGACCGAGGAGCGTCTCCGTCACGAGCGGCACATGGCGGCGGCTCGAGCTGCGCTCGGCGATGACGCTGCATTCGACCGTGCGTGGAACGAGGGTCGGGCCATGGCGGTGGAGCAAGCGATCGAGATTTCACTGGGAGCTGCATTCGACGCCGGCTGACTGAAAACCCACCGTTGCTGCTGCTCGCCCGATCTCGCGCCCGGTGACCCCTCAGAACGGGCCGCACCGGACGCAAAACCCGTGTTTTTCAACAGAATCGGCCGCTCTGAGTCGCCCGGCCGAAGGCCCTACGCCAGGTCGTAGACAGCGTCCTCGAAGTCCGTCAGCTGCATGACGAGGTTGTACTGAATCTTCAGCGACGTTCCAGTCAACGTGCCTGTCGCGCTCCAAGGGCCGGCTTGGCTCGAGCCATCCCACTCGAGGTTGATCACGTCCCCCGCTTCGGCGTAGCGTCCGGAGTAGACCAAGATGCTGCCGGAACTCGGGTCGACGAGTTGAAGCTGGAAAGTTCCGTTGTCGAAGAGAACGAAACGTGATGCGCGCGTGTAATCGCTGACTCGGCCCGCTGCGCCGGCGTAGTCGAAGACGCGCGCGGATCCGCCGGTCGGCGCCGGCCAACTGACCGCAATGGGGGTCGACGCCGCTTGGGAAGCGCCCGAAGCAGGGGCCGATGCCGTCTGAGATGGGACGGTGACAGGCTCGGGATTCGAGCCGTCTCCTCCACACGCCGACAGTGCCGCAGCGAACAGCGAGACGACGACGACTCGAAGCTCCTGGATGAAGTGCGACAGCAGGGCAATGGACTTCATGGCACCTCCTCGGCCCAGCATCCATGTGACAGACGTAGGCACTGACGCGGGCGAGCCGTCAGTGCCGCTGGTGCGTTAGTCGACGCTGAAGCGGGTTGCCGCCACGCTTCCCGCGATGTGCTCCAGAAGCGTCACCTCGTCCCTTGCGTACTGATCGAGAGTGAAGTTGCCTTGGAACTTGGTTCCGTCCCGGCTGAGGGTGACGGTCTCGCTGATGATGGCCGGGCCGAGAAACGCCGCCGGCACCACCGGGCCGATCGGCGACGGCGTATCGCTGCTCACGTAGGCCAGGGCCAAGTGCCTGAGCTGGTAGGTCCGCTCGCCGACTCGCTTCCATTCCCCCATGCAGACGTCGCCGGTGCTCGGTGCGCGGCCCCCGGAGACCATCATTTCGGTGTGATCGCTGTGCCACTGCTGGGTCCCGAAGTCGACCGCCGCGCCAATCGGGATCGGTTGCGGATACGCCGTGCCGTCGGAAACGAACGTGAATCGCCAGGTGCCGACGATGCCGGCATTGGAGCCGTCGTCCTGGTCGGAAACACGGATGAAGCCGCCTGACATGGGCCGGTAGACCGCTCGCAGCAGCGTCGCGGGCCGCGAGTCTTTATCCCGTACAGCAGGCGGTGCGCCGATCTCTGAAATGCCGCAAGCGGCGGTCGCTTGTCCCGCCAAGAGCAGCCCGGCGACGCCCAACGCGAGTGTGAGCGGGCTTTTCTGAATCGAAGCTGACCGGGAAACGAGGCTGTAGTTCACGATGGACTCCTTTGAGCAGCGTAGAAGAGCTTGCGCCCTGCCCGTGCGGTTCACTCGGGCGTAGCCGCGGGCGCGCTGCAATGTCCGGCGTCCCTCTCTGGGCGAACAGTGGCGTGCGACGAATCACGGCAACGACACGGCGAGTGCTCGTGAAACGCCGACGAAACCCAAAGCGGCGAATGTCGGCCGGCGTCATCGGCACGAGCGAGCCTTGCCGAAGCGACCGTCATGGCGCACGATCTTCCGGTGCAGGCACCGAGGGCGAAAAAAGTCGCTGTCGCCCGAGCCGGACTTGCGACATCTCAGGGAGGTTTCACTCCTCGTCCAGGCCAAACCGTCGCATTGGCTGCGGTCAGAGCATCGGCTTTCTGCAGGATGCGCATGTGTGATCTCGGGGTGGCGGGTGCATCGCCGTGGGAGACCCGTGGGGGAACCGTATGCCGGTTGTAAAAGCCGTGATTGCCGAGGACGAGCCCGTGCTCCGTTCGGAGCTCAGGGAAATCCTGGCGCAGCTGTGGCCCGACCTGGTCATCGCCGCCGAAGCAGAAGACGGTATTCAGGCCTTGCGGGCTTTGGCCGAGCACGCACCCGGGGTCCTGTTCCTTGACATCCAGATGCCCGGTGCCTCGGGTCTCGAGGTCGCGAGGCAGGCCAGCGGAAAGTGCCATGTCGCATTCGTGACCGCTTTCGACGAATACGCGGTGACCGCCTTCGAACAGGGCGCCGTGGACTACGTGATGAAGCCCTTCTCGGCCGCGCGGCTCGCCACGACGATCGAGCGTCTCAAGGCCAAGGTGGAAAGTTCTCCTGCCAATCTGGAGGGCCTGCTTCGGAGTCTCGCCGAGAAGCCACCGCTGCCCAAGGAATATCTCCGCTGGGTCACGGCCTCACAGGGAACCGAGCTGCGGCTCATCACTGTCGATGAGGTCCTCTACTTCCAGGCAGACAACAAATACACGACGGTCGTCACCGCCGCGCAGGAGTCACTCATCCGCCGGCCGATCAAGCAGTTGATCGACGAGCTCGATCCGCAGGTGTTCTGGCAAATCCACCGCAGCACCCTGGTCAACGTGAACGCAATCGCCGGACTCATCCGCGATGTTGGCGGCCACCTCCGCATCAAGCTCAAGCGCCGGAACGAAACGCTCGCCGTGAGCGAGCCGTACTACCACTTGTTCCGGCAAATGTAGACACCACTCGAGCGATTACGTGAACGAGTCCCGCGGCGCGCGCGAACCCGGCATGGCCTCGTTGCGACGGCGTTGGTTCGGCGACCTTCGTCGCGAAGGACTCGTCATCGTGACAGTCGTCGCGTTCGTCACGTCGCTCAACGCGACGACAAAGTTTCTCGTGACCGTGTCGCTCGTCGAGTGGTTCGAGAACTTCGCCATCGAGTTCGCAAGTTATCTGTTCGTGGGCAGCGCGATGCTGCTCGGCGCCGTCCGCGCACGTCATTCCTTTCCGCGGCGTACGGTTTGGCAGTACCTCGCCGTCGGCGCTGCGGTGGTCGCCACGGCGACGCTCGCGGAGGGTTGTATCGAGGCGTGGGACCTCTACGCGACGGGTTTGCCCGACGGCTGGAGGTGGTGGCACTTCCCGAAGCTCGTCGGTTCCCAGGTCGTTCGCGACTCGTCCATCGGACTCATCATCGCCAGCGCATGGCTATATGTGCGCGCCGAGGCCGAGCATGCGGCGGCGATCGCCGCATGCGCCGTCGATGTCGAACGGATGGACCGGGAGACCGCCGAGGCGCGGTTGCAAATGCTCGAGGCGCAGATCGAGCCGCATTTCCTCTTCAACACGCTGGCCAACGTCAGGCGGCTCTATGAGACCGATCCTGCCGCCGGCGCGAGGATGATGCGCAATCTCAAGCAGTATCTGTCGGTCGCGCTGCCACAGATGCGAGCCGCCTCATCGAGCCTCGGGAAGGAAGCGGACCACGCCATCGCGTATCTGAACATCCAGCAGATCCGCATGGGTCGCAGGCTCGCGTTCGCGTTTGACGTGCCGCAAGAGTTGCGCGCGGCGCGCATGCCTCCGCTCATGCTGCTGACGCTCGTGGAGAATGCGATCAAACACGGCTTGTCACCGCTTCCCGAGGGTGGCCGGATCGACGTGCGGGCCCGGCTTGAGGAAGGCCGCCTGCGCATCGAGGTCGCCGACACCGGACAGGGCTTCGCGACATCCGGGGGCGGAGGCACGGGTCTCGCGAATACACGCGCGCGATTGGCCTCTCACTTCGGTGAGCGAGCCAGCCTTTTGCTTGCGAACAACGTGCCGCAGGGCGTCGTCTTCACGCTGCTGCTCCCATGCGAGATCGGTGCGGCTGCCGGAGCCGGCCATGCTTGATTCGTTGCGGCCGGCTGCCCCTCACGCGAGCCGGCTCGCCGAAGCCGTCCAGGCGGTGCGCCGCATCCGGGGTGTGCAGATGCGTGTCACGGGGATCCTCGGCCTGTGTCTCACCCTGGTCAGCATCGTGGTCTACATCGTGCCGATCTCGCAAATCGCCCGAACGAATCCGTGGTGGGCGATCGTGGCGGGCGCCATCGTCGGCGATCAACTGAAGGCGTACGCCCTGCTCGTTGCCGTCGTGATCGCGGACGACGCGGTGGACCGCGGCACCCCACGCCGGACGGCCTACGTGCTCGCCGCGCTTGTCGGCTGCGTCGCGGGCGTCATCGCAAGCGAAGCCTTCGCGGCGATGTGGCGCGCGCATTTCCTGCTCGGCGCGCCACCGAGCACCCGCCCGTGGCTCCGCGGCGATGCCGCCCTCTTCTATCGCCCGATCTTCGCGCTCACCAACTGGCTGCTCATCGGCGCTGCCGCTGTCTTTCTCTACGCCGAACGGCGGGCCGCGCTAGGCACGGCGGAGCGATTCCGGGTGGCGGACCTGGACCGGATCCGACGTTCCAAGGTCGCGCTGGAGTCTCGTCTGCAGGCGATGCAAGCACGCGTGGAGCCGCAGTTCCTGTTCAACACGCTCGTCCAGGTCGAGCGCCTGTACGAGCTGGATGCGGTGCTCGCTGCGCGCATGCTCGCCGACCTGATCGCCTACCTGCGCGCCGCGATGCCCTTGATGCGTGAAACATCGTCGACGGTCGCACGCGAGCTCCAGCTTGCTCAGGCGTACCTCGACATCGTCGGCATGCGGCTCGGCGATCGACTGGCCATCACGATCGAGATGCCGGCAGGAGGTGAAGACATGCGGATGCCACCGATGATGCTGCTGCCGCTCATCGATCACGCGATCGTGCGCGGCTTTGCGCCAGCCAGCGCCGCAGGGGAAGTGCGCATTCGTACCGAAGTCGATCGCGGTCGCTTGCGGCTGACGATCACCGACAGCGGCGCCGGGTTCGTGCCCGACACCGACGTTGATGGCCTTGCGCCGGTGCGTGAGCGACTCGCGGCGCTGTACGGCGATCAAGCCGCTTTGCAGCTGAGACGGTCGGGGCCGAACTCGACGGAAGCCATCCTCGACATTCCCCTGGAACATCGGGTCAGCGCATAACGCCTGGAGGCCGGTGGTGAAGCGATACCGTGTTCCTCGGGGCCCGTACGGGACACTCGCAGTGGCAGCGTCCTGGCTCGTCGCGTGGTTCCCGGTGTGCGCGGACGATTCTCTGCCGGCGGTTGAACTGCCCAAGGTGGAAGTCACCGGCTCGCACGTCCCGCGCCTGGAAGGTGAGACTGCATTGCCGGTGCAGGTGATCAACCGAGAGCAGATCGAGCGGAGCGGCGTGACCACGACCGCTGAGCTGATGAGCCGGGTCGCGGCAAACGTGGGCGGCTTCAACGACCAGCTCTCGATCGGAAGCCAGCTCGCCCTGTCCGGAACTCCCAGCACTCCAGGGCTCTCCAGCGTCAACCTTCGGGCACTGGGCAACGGTTCGACGCTGGTGCTTGTCAATGGACGGCGGCTGCAGAACTACGCGTTCGATGGCGCGGCCGTGGACGTGAACGCGATCCCGCTCGCCGCGGTACAGCGCGTCGAGATCCTGAAGGACGGAGCTTCGGCGATCTACGGTTCCGACGCCATGGCGGGAGTCGTGAATTTCATTCTCCGGCGCGACTACCAGGGCGCGGAGGTCGGAATCAACGCAAGCAGCCCGCAGCATCCCGGCGGCTCGCACCGGCAGGCGACGGCGCTATTCGGCCGAGGCGACCCGGCTTCAGATCGCTTCAACGTGTTCGCGCTGTTCGACCTGCAGCGCGACGACGAGATCCGCAGCATCGACCGGCCCTTCGCTCGCACCGGCTACCTACCCTCGAAGGGTCTTGTTGAAATCAACCCGCAGACGTTCCCTGCCAACATCAACCTCGGCCCGGGCCGCGGCTTCCTCAGTCCCGCGCTCGCCGCTGGGTGCAATCCCCCCGGCTCGATCGTGGCGGCGTTACCGCCGCAACTGCCCCCCAGCTGTGTCGCCGATTTCGCGAGCCAAACCGCGCTATTGCCGCATGTCGATCGATCAAGCGTGTTCGCGCGTGCGAGCTTTCAGAGCACGCAAACGCAGCAGTTGTTCATCGAAGCCGGCTACACACGCAACGTCTACCTGCTGCGGTTTCCCGCGACACCGGTTGCTCAGCAGGCGTTGTTTCAACAGCAGGCGCCCATCTATCCGGCTGGCGGCCCGTACTACCCGACCGACTTCGCCGCCGCGAATGGGATCTCGGGGGATCTGAACCTAAGGCTGCGCCTCGATCCTCTCGGGCCGCGCACGAACCAAGTGGACTCGCGGGCCGAGCGGCTGGTGATCGGGGCGGAGGGCGAGGCAAGAGGGTGGGACTACCGGACAGCGGTCCTGCACAGCGTCAGTCGCCAACACGATCATTACGTCAGTGGTTGGGTCTCCCAGCAGCAGCTCCTGCCGGCGCTCGCGACGGGGCTCATCAACCCCTTCGGAGCCTCGGGGCCGGAAGGAGACGCGCTGCTCGCAAGCACGCAGGTCGGCGGCGATCTCCACCATGCGCAGGGCACAACCACACTCGTCGACCTGAAGGCCTCGCGCGACGTCGGACGCTTGGCGGATCGAGCGACGACGATCGCGTTCGGCGTCGAGGCCCGCAGCGAGCACTGGGAGGATCTGTTCGCACCGATCATCAACAGCGGCGATCTGATCGGGGTCGGTGGCGTCCACGATTCGGTGAGCGCCTCCCGCGGAGCGCAAGCTGCATACGCCGAGCTGGTCGCCCCCTTCACCCACGGCCTCGAGGCGCAGATCGCCGCGCGCTTCGACCACTACAGCGACTTCGGGAACTCGACCAATCCGAAGATCGCCCTGCGCTGGCAGCCGGCTCCGCAGTGGCTGCTGCGCGGTTCCTGGGGGACGGGATTTCGGGCGCCGACGTTGCGCGACGTGCACACACCCACGTCGCATGGAACGACGGTCGAGACCCAGGATCCCGTACGTTGTCCGGTCACCGGGTCGGCTTCTGATTGCGACCTCGGCTTTCCCGCCGTGTTCGGAGGCAACTCGTCCCTTCAGCCGGAGACGTCAAGGCAACTCAACCTGGGCGCCGTTTGGCAGCCCGCGTCGCTGAGGCTCTCGCTCGACGCATGGAGGATCGAGAAACGCCACACGATCGGCCTGATCCCCGAGAGCTCGCTTTTCGCCTACCCCGGTCAGTTCGCCTCGAATTTCGTCCGCGGCCGCGTGGACCCTGCGTTTCCGAACCTGCCAGGGCCGATCGAGAGCGTGATCGAGATCGTGCAGAACACGGGGAACCTCCAGACGTCGGGACTCGATGTGGGCGTTGAGTACCGGGGCCCGATGATGCCGATGGGGCGCTTCGGCATCATTCTCGACGGGACCTACGTCGCGAGCTGGCGTCAGCAGCTCGATGGCGTGAACTACATGTCGGGCGTTGGCGTCTCGCTCCTCTACCCGATTCCCCGATGGCGACACTCGTTGAGCGCAACATGGGACTCGGGCCCTTGGTCAGCGACGCTCTCGCAAACCTTTCAGTCAAGCTATGCGGAGCCGGACCAGACCAAATGCGATGCGGATGGCAATTGCCTCAATCGCAACATCGGCACCTACGAGCTTTGGGATGTGTTCTTGGCGTACTCCGTCTGGAAAGGTGCGCGGATCACCGTAGGAGTGACGAACATCTTCGATCGCGCGCCGCCATTCGTTCAGTCCGCACCGACCTTCACCGCGGGCTACGACGCCAGTTACGGCGAACCGCGGGGCCGGACGTACCGGCTCTCGATCAAGGCAGCATTGCCGTAGGCGCCTGCGACTACTCGCGCCAGCCGCCTCCAAGGCCGACGTTCCTCAGTGACCGGTTCTGGCCGACGGCCGCCAGGAGCGAGCACGCGAAGCGCCGCCGGCGGCAGTTCACACCCAAGCAACTCTCCGCTCTTTTGAGGAATAACCGCCAAGCACCAGAGAGTTCCCACGCGAGCCCTTGTACGATAAAGACCGCGGCTTAGGTTCCTATCCCACGCAGCGGACAGCGTCC
>JASLGD010000349.1 GCA_030150305.1 Caldimonas sp.
ACGTCATCTGCACGTGGTGCTGGACGCCGCGGAAGTCGTACGTCACGTCGTAGTACTGCGGCGTCTGGCCGGCGACGTTCTCGCAGCGACGGATGTCGCGCGTTCCCGCGACCTGGTTGCCGACGTGCGACCCGAGCGCCGCACCGCCGGCGACGCCGCCGACCGTGGCGAGCGCGTTGCCCATGCCGCCGCCGATCTGGTGGCCGAGGATGCCGCCGAGCACGCCGCCCACGACCGCACCAGGAACGTTGACGTCATGGCCGCCGACCTGCGTCTGGCCGACCGGCTGATGCTCGATCCAGCAGCGCTGCTCGCCAGCTCCCATCACGGCGCGTACCGACGTGACCGGCACCTCGACGAGCCGCTCGTTCGGGCGGCGGCGCCATTCGTACGCGGGCACCGGCGCGGGCACCGGCGCAGGCAGCGACTCCTCGGAACGGTACGCGTGGCGCTCGTCGACGGGGCGCACCGACGAGATCCGGTTGTCGAGGCCCATCGCGCGCAGCGAGTCGTAGCTGCCGCGGCGCAGGACGACGCAGTGGCCGCGAAAGCCCGAGTCGTCGCAGACTTCCCAACGGCCGTGGTCGACGACCACCGACGATGCGCGGTCGTTGAAGCCGTAGCGGTCGAGGTTCCAGATCTTGCTGTTGGCCTGGAACGTGCGGCCACGGAACCCTTCTCCTTCGTAGAACGTGACCTGGGCCGACGCATGCGCCGCGAACGCGATCGCAGCGAGGCCGACGAGACGACGAGTGGTGGTGCTCATGGCGCGTGATTTGCTCTGCAGCAACTTGGTTGCGATGGGGTCATTCAACGCGCAGCCACGGTCGTGCGTTGTCCGAGAACGCCTGCCGAGCGTGCAGGACAACGCCCAAAACCGTAAAGAAGGTCGTGTGATTCGTCATGGAAGCTGAAGTCGCGAAACGTCTCGTGTCCGGGCAGCGGCGGCTCACGCTCGTCGCGGCGGTCGTCGTCCTGTTCGGCGGCCTGTCGGCTGGCTGGGCGACGCTCGGCACGCAGCAGCGCAAGTGGATCTTCCAGGCGATGCCCGTTCCCCCGGCGTCGGCCGACGAGCTCGCGCGGATCGCGCGCTCGCAGGACATGGAAAGTGTCTGGATCGAGCACGAGTCGCTCTCCGCTGGCCGCCCGATCCGCCTGCACGCGGTGTATGCGCCGAACGCGCACGCGCACGCGCCGCTGCTGCTCTTCCTGCACGGCGCGCGCCAGAACCTCGGCCGCAGCGCGTTTCGCATCGAGCAGATGCGCGACCTCGGCTTCTCGGTGCTCGCGGTCGACTACCGCGGCTTCGGCGCGAGCACCGACGAACTGCCGTCCGAGGTCGGCGTCATCGAGGACGCCGCCGCCGCGTGGCGCTGGCTCGGCGAGCACCATCCGGGCAAGCCGCGCTACCTCTTCGGCCACTCGCTCGGCGGCGCGATCGCGGTGCAGCTCGCCGCCGCGCTCGCCGATGCGCCGGCCGCCGACGCGCCGCAGGGCGTCATCGTCGAAGGCACGTTCACGTCGATCCGCGACATGTTCGGCACCTTCAAGTGGGGCTGGCTGCCGATCTCGATGCTGATCACCGAGCGCTTCGACTCGCTCGCCACCGTGCCGCGCATCAAGGCGCCGCTCCTCATCGTCCACGGCAGCAACGACGCGATCGTGCCGGCGCGCTTCGGCGAGCTGCTCTACGAGCACGCGACCGCGGCCAAGCGCTTCATCCTCGTCGACGGCGGAACGCACTCGACGACGAGCTGGCGCGGCGGCGATCAGTACCGCGAGGCGTTGCGCGAGTTCTTCAAGATCGGTTGATCGCGACCCGACCGGCGAGCGCGCAAGGCCGCGGGCGGGTGACCGACCGCCGCAATCGGAGCGGCAGGCCGCTGGCTGCCCGCGTCTTTGCCCGCTCGGTCGCGGATCGTCACGGTCGCTGCGGATCGAAGTGCTTCTTCAGCCCCTGCCAGCAGCGGTAGTAGTCGTCCTGCAGCTCGGCGGCGTCGAGCGCCTGGCGCGTCGGCCGCCAGACCGCGCGCGTCTCGAACATGAACGCCATCGTGTCGCGGATGACGTCGGCCTTCGACGTGTCGGCGTTGCTCGCCTTCTCGAACGTCTCGGCGTCCGGGCCGTGGCCGGTCATGCTGTTGTGCAGGCTCGCGCCGCCGGGGACGAAGCCCTCGGCCTTGGCGTCGTAGACGCCGTGGACGAGGCCCATGAACTCGCTCGCGATGTTGCGGTGAAACCAGGGCGGCCGGAACGTGTCGCGCATGACGAGCGTGCGCGGCGCGAAGACGACGAAGTCGATGTTGCTCACCCCCGGCGTGTCCGACGGGCTGTGGACGACGAGGAAGATCGACGGATCCGGGTGGTCGTAGGTGATCGAGCCGATCGCGTTGAAGCGGCGCAGGTCGTACTTGTAGGGCGCGTAGTTGCCGTGCCACGCGACGACGTCGAACGGCGAGTGGTCCATCCGCGCCGACCACAGGTGGCCCTGGAACTTGGCGACGAGCCAGTGCGGCTCTTCGACGTCCTCGTACGCTGCTGTCGGCGTCAGGAAGTCGCGCGGATTGGCGAGGCCGTTCGCGCCGATCGGGCCGAGATCGGGAAGGCGGAAGTTGGCGCCGAAGTTCTCGCAGACGTAGCCGCGCGCCTGGCCTGCCGCGCCTTCGACGGCGCGGCCTTCGGCATCGAGCAGCTCGACGCGAAAGCGCACGCCGCGCGGAATGACGACGATCTCCTGCGGCTCGGCGTCGATCGTGCCGAGCTCGGTGACGAAGCGCTGCCGCCCTTGCTGCGGGACGATGAGCAGCTCGCCGTCGGCGTCGTAGAACGCGCGCTGCTGCATCGAGCGGTTCGCCGCGTAGACGTGCGCCGCGGCGCCGGCCTGCGCGTGCGGGCCGCCGCTGCCGGCCATCGTCACGAGGCCGTCGACGAAGTCGGTCGGCTCGCTCGGCATCGGCAGCGGATTCCAGCGCAGCTGGTTCGGCGTCGCCTCGACGTCGTCGTCAAAGACGCTGACGATGCGGCCGTCGTCGATGCGCGCGAACGGCTCGTGCATCGCCGAGGGACGGATGCGATAGAGCCAGCTCCTGCGGTTGTCGGCGCGCGGTGCGGTGAACGCGGTGCCGCTCAGCTGCTCGGCGTAGAGGCCGTACGGGCAGCGCTGCGGCGAGTTGCGGCCGACCGGCAGCGCGCCCGGCAGTGCCTCGGTCGAGAACGTGTTGCCGAAGCCCGACTGGTAGCGGCTGCCGCCTTCGCTCACGTCGTCTCCAGCACGCCGCGGCGCACCTGGTCGCGCTCGATCGACTCGAAGAGCGCCTTGAAGTTGCCTTCGCCGAAGCCTTCGTCGCCCTGGCGCTGGATGAACTCGAAGAAGACCGGACCGAAGACGGGTTCGGAGAAGATCTGCAGCAGCAGGCGCGGCTTGCCGCCCTCGGTCGAGCCGTCGACGAGGATGCCGCGCGTCTGCAGCGCCGCGACGTCGAGCCCGTGGCCGGGCAGGCGCTGCTCGAGCATCTCGTAGTAGACGTCGTTCGGTGCCGCGAGCAGCGGCACGCCGGCGAGCGCGAGCTTGTCGATCGTCGCGAAGAGGTCGTCGGTGAGGAGCGCGACGTGCTGGATGCCCTCGCCGTTGAACTTCATCAGGAACTCCTCGATCTGGCCGGAGCCCTTCTTCGCTTCCTCGTTGAGCGGGATGCGGATCTTGCCGTCGGGTGCGGTCATCGCCTTCGACGTCAGGCCGGTGTACTCGCCCTGGATGTCGAAGTAGCGGATCTCGCGGAAGTTGAAGAGGCGCTCGTAAAAAGAGGCCCAGAACGACATCCGCCCGCGGTAAACGTTGTGGGTGAGGTGGTCGAGCGTGTGGAGGCCGTGGCCGGCCGGCCGACGATCGACGCCGGGCAGGAACTCGAAGTCGATGTCGTAGATCGCCTTGCCTTCCTCGAACCGGTCGATCAGGTAGAGCGGCGCGCCGCCGATGCCCTTGATCGCCGGCAGCCGCAACTCCATCGGGCCGGTCGGCATCTCGAGCGGCTGCGCGCCGAGCTCGAGCGCACGCGAATACGCCTTGTGCGAGTCGCGGACGCGAAACGCGAGCCCGCACGCCGAGGGCCCGTGCTCGGCGGCGAAGTAGCCGGCCTGGCTCTTCGCCTCGCGGTTGACGATGAAGTTGATCCCGCCCTGGCGATAGAGCGAGACGTCCTTCGAGCGGTGGCGCGCGACCTCGCTGAAGCCGAGCTGCTCGAGCACCGGCTCGAGCAGGCCGGGCGTCGGCGACGCGAACTCGACGAACTCGAATCCCATCAGCCCCATCGGGTTGTCGAACAGGTCTGCCATCTCGTCCTCCTGTCGCCGCGTGCGCGCGCGTCAGCCGATCCGCTCGAGCGCGGTGCGAAAGTGCGCGCCGCGCTCGACGTAGCTCGCCGCAGCGCGCGCGAGCCCGGCGACTTCGTCGTCGCTGAGCGAGCGCGCGACCTTCGCGGGTGCGCCGATGATGAGCGATCGGTCGGGGAAGGACTTGCCTTCGGTCACGATCGCCCCGGCGCCGACGAGGCAGTCGCGGCCGACCACCGCGCCGTTCATCACCACCGCCTGGATGCCGACGAGCGAGCCGTCGCCGATCGTGCAGCCGTGCAGCATCGCCTGGTGGCCGACGGTGACGCGCGTGCCGATCGTGAGCGGAAAGCCCGGATCGGCGTGGAGCACCGCGCCTTCCTGCACGTTCGTCTCGTCGCCGACGGCGATCGTCTCGTTGTCGCCGCGCGCCGACGCGCCCGGCCAGAAGCTCGCGCGCGGGCCGACGACGACGCGGCCGATCAGCGTCGCCTGCTCGGCGATGTAGGCGGAGGGCGCGACGGCGGGCGCGCGGTCGTCGATGCGGTAGAGCGGCATGGCGGGCGGAACTCCTTCGAATGCGGACGCGGTCAGTCGAGCGTGATGTTGGCCTTCTGCACCAGGCGAGCGTAGCGCTCCTGCTCGCTCTTCAGCATCTGCGCCGCGGCTTCGGGCGTCGTCGGCGCGATGACGTTGTCCTGCCTGGCCATCGCCGCACGCACGTCGGCGTCGGCGAACGCCGCGGTCACGGCGTCGTGCAGCCGCTTGACCTCGGCGGCCGGCAATCCCTTCGGGCCGACGACGGCGAACCAGCCGGCGATGTCGACGTCCGGGTAGCCCTGCTCGGCGATCGTCGGCAGCTCGGGCAGCGAGGCGACGCGGGTCTTGCCCATGACGCCGATCGCGCGCAGCTGGCCGCTCTTCAGGTAGCCCTGCACCGCGGGCAGCGCGACGACGCCGAAGTCGACCTGGCCGCAGAGCAGGTCGGCGAGCATCGGGGCGACGCCCTTGTACGGGATGTGCCTGGCGTCGACCCCGGCGGCGTCGACGAACATCTCGCCGGCGAGGTGGATGATCGTGCCGTTGCCCGACGAGGCGAGGTTGTAGGCGCCGGGCTTCGCCTTCAAGAGCGCGACGAGCTCCTTCGCGTTCGTCGCCGGCAGCTTGGTCGGCTGGACGACGAGCACGAACGGCGTCGCGCCGACGACGCTGATCGGCGTGATGTCGGCGAGCCCGTCGTACGGCATCTTCTTGTAGACGCTCGGATTGACCGCGTGGTTGTTCGAGATGAACGCGATCGTGTTGCCGTCGGGCGGCGCCTTGACGAGCGCGAGCGTTCCGGTGATCCCGCCGGCGCCCGCGAGGTTCTCGATCACCACCGGCTGGTCGCCGAGCTTGTTCGAGAGCGCCGGCCCGACCGAGCGCACGATGACGTCGACTCCCGAGCCTGGGCTCACCGGCAGGATGACGCGCAGCGGCGGCCGCTCGGCGGCATGCGCCGGCGCGAGCGCGGCGCAACACGCGGCGATCGCAACGAGCAGCGTGCGACGGTGGAGGCTGAAGCGTTGCATGGTGTCTCTCGTCGGTGAACTGTCGTCCTGAGCGAAGCGAAGGACCTCGGCGCTCGCGATTCTTCGCTGCGCTCAGGAGGACAGCGGAGTGTCGCTGCGGCGGGAGCGCAGCGCGCCGAGGACCTCCTCGTCGTGCTCGCCGACGCGCGGCAGCGGCCGGCGCACGCCGAGGCGGCGGCCGTCGAGCGTGATCGGCAGCAGCACGACGTCGGTCGTGCCGCCGTCTTCGGTCTGCATCGGAACGAGGCCGCCGCTTTCCTTCAGGTGGCGGTCGTGGACGAGCTGCTCGGGCTTGACGATCGGCGCGTACGGCAGGCCGTTCGCCTCGAGCTTCGGGACGAGCTCGGCGACGTCGTGGCGGGCGAGGATCTCGGCGAGGCGCGGGATCAGCTCGGCGCGCAGCGCGACGCGCTGCGCATTCGTCGCCAGCGCCGGCTCGGCGGCGAGCTCGGGGACCTCGAGGACGCGGCAGAGGATCTGGAACTGGCGGTCGCTGACGGCGCCGATGAAGAGCTGCTCGCCGTCCTTCAGCGTGAAGACGTCGTAGACGCTCCACGACGACACGCGCGCCGGCATCGGCGGCACCGGCTCGCCGGTCATGAGGTGCTGCTGCATGTTCTGCGCCGAGAGGAAGACGCAGTTCTCGAACAGCGCGCTCTGCACTTCCTGGCCGCGGCCGGTGCGCTCGCGCTCGCGGAGCGCGGCGAGGACGCCGATCGCGCCGAACATGCCGCCCATGATGTCGTTGACCGACGTCCCCGCGCGCAGCGGCCGGCCCGGCGGACCCGTCATGTACGAGAGCCCGCCCATCATCTGCACGACCTCGTCGAGCGCGGTGCGGTGCTCGTAGGGGCCGGGCAGGAAGCCCTTGTGCGAGACGTAGACGAGGCGCGGGAAGTCGGCCGCGAGCGACGCGTGGTCGAGGCCGAGCGAGGCCATCAGGCCGGGGCGGAAGTTCTCGAGCACGACGTCGGCGGTGCCGATCAATTCGCGCGCGGTCGCGCGGCCGGCGTCGCTCGTGATGTCGACGACGACGCTCTTCTTGTTGCGGTTGAACGAGCGGAAGAAGCCGATGCCCAGGCCCGGCAGGGTGCGCGTCTTGTCGCCGCCGGGCGGCTCGACCTTGATCACCTCGGCGCCGAGGTCGGCGAGGATCATCCCGCACGTCGGCCCCATCACCATGTGCGTGAACTCGACGACACGGATGCCGTCGAGCGGCAGGCCGTTCTCTTCCGCGCTGGTCGTGCTCGACATCGAACGTTGTCTCCAGGCCGGTTCGCCGACCGGCGTCGTCCGCACTCTAGACGCTCCGCGGCGGCCGCGCGGCAGCTCCGCAATCCCGTCGCTCGCGCCCGGGCATGATCGCCGGGTGCGCGATCTCGACGTCAAGACGCTGCGCCTGTTCGTCGCCGTCTGCGAGAGCAGGGCGATCGCGCGCGCCGCCGAGCAGGAGCACATCGAGCCGTCGGCGATCAGCAAGCGCATCGCGCAGCTCGAGACCGACCTCGGCGTCGAGCTGCTCGTGCGCGAGCGGCGCGGCGTGCAGCCGACGCCGGCCGGCCTCGCGCTCCTCGACCACGCGCGCACGGTGCTCTTCACGCTCGACCGCATCGCTGCCGACGCCGCCGCGTTCGGCGCGGCGCGCGGCGCGCTGCGCGGCCACGTCCGGCTCGTCGCGACCGCCTCCGCGCTCGCCGAGCAGCTGGCCGACGACGTCGCCGCGTTCCTCCGCGAGCCGGCCAACGCCGACGTCGGCATCGACCTCGAGGAGCGCGCCGCGCGAGACCTCGCGCGCGCGCTCGACGAAGGACGTGCGTCGATCGGCGTCTGCTGGGACCAGGTCGACGTCGCCGATCTGGAGCGCCGCCCGTACCGGCGTGACCGTCTCGCGCTCGCCGTCCATCCCGCGCATCCGCTCGCGGCGCAGCCGACGCTGCGCTTCGTCGACACGCTCGACGCGCCGCACGTCGGGCTGCCGCCGCAGTCGCCGCTGCACGCGCTCCTGCAGCGCGCCGCCGCCGGCGCCGGACGAACACTCGCGACGCGCGCGATCGTCTCGAGCTTCGATGCCGCGCTGCGCGTCGTCGCCGCGGGCCTCGGCGTCGGCGTCGTTCCGCTCGAGGTCGGGCTGCGCCACGCCGCGGGGCTCGACGTACGCATGGTGCCGCTCGACGAGCCGTGGGCCGAGCGGCGCTTCGTGATCTGCTGCCGTCGCTTCGACGCGCTGCCCGTCGCGGGTCAGCGGTTGGTCGAGCATCTCGTCGCGCGCGCCGCGGCCAGCGCGCGAGCCGAGCGCACCGCTTTGCGATGAACGCGCAGCTGCGCACCGTCGCCGCGCTCGGCGCAGCGCAGACGCTCGCGTGGGCGTCGTCGTACTACCTGCCCGCCGTGCTCGCCGCGCCGATCGCGCGCGACCTCGCCGTCGCGGCGCCGACGGTGTTCGCTGCTTTCTCGGCGTCGCTCTTCGTCGCCGCGTTGCTCGGGCCGCGCGCCGGCGCCGCGATCGATCGCTGGGGCGGCCGGCCGGTGCTCGTCGCGACCAACGTCGTGTTCGCGCTCGGCCTCGCGGCGCTGGCGTCGGCGAGCGGCGTGGCGACGCTCTTCCTCGCCTGGGCGATCCTCGGCGCCGGCATGGCGTGCGGCCTCTACGACGGCGCGTTCGCTGCGCTCGTGCGTCTCTACGGCGCCGGCTCGCGCAACGCGATCACCGGGATCACGCTGATCGCCGGCTTCGCGAGCACGGTCGGCTGGCCGCTCTCGGCGCTGCTCGAAAGCCGCGTCGGCTGGCGCGGCGCGTGCTGGACCTGGGCGGCGCTGCACCTCGTCGTCGGCGTTCCGCTCAACCTCTGGTTGCCGCGTGCGCAGGCGTCGCCGATGCGCTCGGCCGCGGCGGCGCCCGAAGGCGGAGAGGTCGACGGCCGCACGGCGGCGCGTGCCTCGGTCCTGCTCGCGATCGTCTTCGCGACGATGGCGTTCGTCAGCACCGCCATGGCCGCGCACCTGCCGCGCCTGCTGCAGGCGACCGGCACGACGCTCGCCGTCGCCGTCGGGATCGGCGCCCTCGTCGGACCGGCGCAAGTCGGCGGCCGCCTGCTCGAGTTCGGTCTGCTGCGCCGCATCCATCCGCTGCTGTCGGCGCGTCTCGCCGCGTTGCTGCATCCGCTCGGTGCCGCGCTGCTCGTCGTTCTCGGCGCGCCAGCGGCGGCCGCGTTCGCGATCCTGCACGGCGCAGGCAACGGCATCCTGACGATCGCCAAGGGCACGCTGCCGCTCGTCTTCTTCGGCGCGCGCGGCTACGGCGAGCGACTCGGCTGGCTGACGGTGCCGGCGCGCATCGCGCAGGCGCTCGCGCCGTGGCTGTTCGGTCTTGCGATCGATCGCTGGGGAGCGCGCTCGCTCTGGCCGTCGGCGGCGATCGGGATGGTTGCGGTCGTCGCCTTGCTGCTGCTGCGTGCACCCGCGCACGCGCGCCGCGGCGACGCCGCCGCCGACGTCGCGTCGACCGGCGCCGCGACTCCGCGCTGACGCGTGCTATTGCGGCACGGCGCCGCCGGGTGCAAGGCTTCGGCTCGGCCCGACGCCGATCCGCTCGAACGCGCGCGCGAGCTGCAGCACGCCGAGGTCGCCGTGCGGACGGCCGATCAGCTGGACGCCGATCGGCAATCCGTTTGCGCCGAAGCCGGCCGGCATCGCGATGCACGGCAGGCCCGCGAGCGTCGCGTAGATGACGACTTCCATCCAGCGGTGATAGGTGTCCATCGCGCGGCCGGCGACCTCGCGCGGCCAGCGCCATTCGGCGGGGAACGGCCAGACCTGCGCGCTCGGCAGCGCGAGCGCGTCGTAGCGCTCGAAGAGCCGCAGCATCGCGTTGTGGAACGCGGTGCGCTCGGCGCACGCGTGCACGGTGTCCATGCCGGTCAGCCCCTGGCCCTGGTCGTGCTCCCACAGCGCCTCGGGCTTGATGCGGGCGCGGTTCGCAGGATCGCGCAGGTGCGGCGCGATGCGCGCCGCGACGCTCCAGCGCCGCCACACGAGCCACGTCTGCCAGACGCGCTCGGGCGCGAAACCGAGCGCCGCCGGCTCGACGCTGCCGCCAGCGTCCTCGATGCGCGCGAGCGCGCGCGCGCAGACGTCGACGATGCCGGGCTCGATCGCGAGGTAGCCGTCGAGGTCGCCGAGCCAGCCGATGCGAACGCCGCGCGGGTCGAAGTCGTCGACGTTCGCGGCGAACGCTTCCTTGGCCGCGATCGCGAGCGGCGTCCGCGCGTCCCAGCCCGCCTGCACGTCGAGCAGCGCGGCGACGTCCTTCACCGTGCGGCCCATCGGCCCTTCGGTGCTCAGCAGCGCGACCCAGACGTCGGCGCTCGGCCAGCGCGGCACGCGACCCTGGCTCGGGCGAAAGCCGTAGACGTCGTTCCAGCCGGCGGGGTTGCGCAGGCTCCCCATGAAGTCGCTGCCGTCGGCGACGGCGAGCATGTGCGTCGCCAGCGCGACCGCGGCGCCGCCGCTCGAGCCGCCCGCGGACTTCGCCGCATCGAACGCATTGCGGGTGACGCCGAACACCTCGTTGAAGGTGTGCGAGCCGAGGCCGAACTCGGGCGTGTTCGTCTTGCCGACGACGATGCATCCGGCCGCCTTCATCCGCTCGACCATCAGCGCGTCGTGGCACGGCACGTGGTCGGCGAGGAGCGGGGAGCCGAGCGTCGTCGCGATCCCCTTCGTCTCGGCGGCGTCCTTGATCGCCTGCGGGATGCCGTGCAGCCAGCCGCAGCTCTCGCCGCGCGCGAGCATCGCGTCGCGCGTGTCGGCCTGGCGCAGCAGCTCCGACTCGTCCTGCA
>JASLGD010000364.1 GCA_030150305.1 Caldimonas sp.
GAGCCCGTGCGGGAAGTACGGTTCGAGCTCGGCGATCTTCGCGCGCACCGCCGTCGCGGTGGCGAGCGCGTTCGCGTTCGGCGCGAGCTGGATGCCGATGCCGGTGGCCGGCTCGCCGTTGTACCTGGAGTCGATGAAGTAGGTCTCGGCGCCGAGCGAGATGCGTGCGACGTCGCGCACGCGCACCTGCGAGCCGCTGGCGTCGACCTTGAGCAGGATGTCGCCGAACTGCTCGGGCGTGCGCAAGAGCGTCGCCTCGGTGATGGTGGCGGTGAGGCGCTGGCCGGGGGGCGCCGGCGTTCCGCCCAGCTGGCCGCCCGCGACCTGGATGTTCTGGTTCGTGATCGCGGTCGAGACGTCGACCGGCGTCAGGCCGTAGTTGTTGAGCTTGTCGGCGTCGAGCCAGATGCGCATCGCGTACTGGGTGCCGAACACGTTGAAGTTGCCGACGCCGTTGACGCGGCTGAGCGGATCCTGCAGGTGCGACACGACATAGTTCGCGATGTCGTAGCGCGACATGCTGTGGTCGCCCGACACGAAGCCGGCGATCAGCAGGTAGCCGTTGCTCGACTGCGTGACCTTGATCCCGGCCTTCTGCACGGCCGCCGGCAGCTGCGGAACGGCGAGCTGCAGTTTGTTCTGCACCTGCACCTGCGCGATGTCCGGGTTGGTGCCGGGCTTGAACGTCAGCGTGATCGTCGCGGTGCCGGTGTCGTCGGCGTTCGACGACAGGTAGATCAGGTTGTTGATCCCGTTCATCTGCTGCTCGATGACCTGCACGACCGTGTCGGTCGCGGTCTCGGCCGACGCGCCGACGTAGCTCGCCGAGATCTGGATCGAGGGCGGCGCGATGGTCGGGTACTGCTCGACCGGCATCGACAGGATGGAGAGCCCGCCCGCGAGCATGACGAGCAGCGCGATGACGACCGCGAAGATCGGGCGTGCGATGAAGAAGCGCGACATGGCCCTAGCTCGACTTGGCGACAGCGACCGCGGGCGGTGCCGCGGGCGCCTCGCTCGCCTGCACCACGACGCCGGGCTGGACCTTCTGCAGACCGCCGACGATAGCGTCGCCTCCTTCCTGCAGTCCACCGTCGACGATCCACGCGTCGCCGCGCGTGCCGCGCAGTTGCAGGGTGCGCGCCGCCGCCTTGCCGTCGGCGCCGACGACCAGCGCGGTGGCCTGCCCCTGCGGATCATGCGTGACGCCGACCTGCGGCACGAGGAACACGCCCTGGGCGACGCCCTCCTCGATGCGCGCCCGCACGAACATGCCGGGCAGCAGCACGAACTGCGGATTGGGAAAGATCGCGCGCACGGTGACCGAGCCGGTGCCCTGGTTGACCGTGATGTCGCTGAACTGCAGCGCGCCCGGCAGCGGGTACTCGCTGCCATCCTCGAGGATCAGCGTCACCTTGGCCTGACCGGGACCGCTCACCTTCAGTTGCCCGTTCGCGATGTCGCGCCGCAGCTGCAGGCCCTGCACGCTCGACTGCGTCAGGTCGACGTAGATCGTGTCGATCTGCTGCGCCGTCGTCATCAGCGTGGCTGCGCTGGCCTGCACATAGGCACCCTGGGTGACCAGCGAGAGGCCGGTGCGGCCCTTGATCGGCGACACCACGTTGGTGTAGCCGAGGTTGATGCGCGCCGTGGCGACCTGCGCCTCTGCGGTGGCCACGTCGGCTTCGGCCTGGCCCTGGCTCGAGACCGCGTTGTCGTAGTCCTGCTTGCTGATCGCGTTGGTCGCGACCAGGTTCTTGTAGCGCGCCGCGAGCGCCGTGGTCGACACGAGGTTCGCCTTCGCCTTCTGCAGCGCGGCGAGCGCGCTGTTCAGGGCGGCGACGTACGGGGCCGGGTCGATCTGGTAGAGCCGCTGGCCCATCTTCACGTCGTCGCCCTCGCGAAACTCGCGCTTCAGCACGATGCCGTCGACGCGCGCACGCACCTGCGCCAGGAGGAACGCCGACGTCCGGCCGGGCAGCTCGATCGCGATCGGCACGCTGGTCGGATGCACGGTCGTGACGGATACCGCCGGCGGCGCTGCCGGCGGCGCCGCGGACCGCGCGGAGTCGCAGGCCTGCAGGACGAGCGTCGTCGCGACGACGGCCAGCGCCACCCGTGCATGGAAGATCGCTTCGGAAATCATTTGCCACCCTTCGCCTGTTCGGTGTCGGCTCGAGCAGCGAGGATCGGCGCTCGGCGTTGCGCATGGGTTTCGCAGCGCGCGCCCGGCGCTGCACCTGCAACATGTGACGCGACAGCTGTCTGCGCGAAAGCGGCCGCTTCAGCGTCGACCGCCCCTCGGACCTTGCCGATTCGCGGCGGTCCAGCACGATCAAAGGATGTCAATGAAAGCGAGGTCAGTGTCCGGCGCGGCGCAATGCGGTGGCGGCGAGCATCAGCGGCGCGCCGAGCGCGAACAGCAGGCAAGCCCCGGACGACGTGTTCGAGGCTTGCGAGTGCGCGATCCAGGCAGCGACCGACCACGCGAGGACGCCGATCGCGAGCCAGCCGTCGCCGACGAACATGCCGAACAGCTCGCCCGCGAAGCGCCGCCACATCGTCGGTGGCCGTGAGCACACGTGCACGGTCGCGACCGTGGGTGGCCGTCTGGCCACGCACGCCCGGCGTCGACAGAGCGGCACCAGCACGAGCGCGATCGCGAGGATCGCCGCCATCAGCACGAGGATCGCCGCATCGCCGCCGGGCCACGCGAGGCCGATCCCCTCGCCGACCCAGAACGTGCCGAACGCCGACAGCATGACGCCGACGCCGAACTTGAGCGTGTTCTCGGGCACCCGCGACAGCGGCCGCCGCAGCGCGAGGCCGAGCGCCAGCACCGCGAGCAGCGCGAGCGCCGCGCCGATCGCGGCCGGCACCAGCAGCGATCCGCGCGCACCGAGCGCGATCACGATGAAGACGACCTCGACGCCTTCGAGCACCACGGCCTTGAAGCTCGCGAGGAAGGCGACCGCATCGAAACGCTCCTCAGCCTTGGCGCGGTCACCGCGCAGCGCTTCACGCGTGCTCGCGTACGCCGCATCCTCGTCGTGCAGCGGCACGATACCGGCTGCGCGCAGCACCGCCTTCTGCAGCCAGCGCAGGCCGAACATCGAGAGGAGCACGCCGACCACCACCTGCAACACCGGCAGCGGCACGGCTGCAAGCGATGGCCCGAGCGCCAGCACCAGCGCCGCGAGCACGACGACGCCGGCGATGGCGCCGAGCCAGGCCGGCCGCCAGCCACGCACCACGCCGACCGCAAGCACGATGGTCAGCGCCTCGACGAACTCGACCGCCGACGCCATGAACGACGCCAGGACCGAAGGCGCGAAGGTCAGCCACGCGCTCACGTCAGTGCTCCGATCCCGCGATGCGACCACGCTCTCGAGAGTCCGCACCGTGGGCTGAAGATCCGGCGTTCGGCTCGACGCCGCAGCCGATGACCAGCGCGACGGTGGCCAGCGCGACGGGCAGCATGATCGACCAAAGGCCGACGTGCATCTCGGCGCCGACGCCGAGGGCGGCGCCCGCGGCGAAACCGAGGACCGGCGGGAGCGTCGACGGGATGGCGCGCC
>JASLGD010000383.1 GCA_030150305.1 Caldimonas sp.
GCGCGCGCCGATGCGCTCGCCGAGCAGCAGCCACGAGAGCAGCGCGACGACGGCCGGCAGCGCGGCCATGATGACTCCCGCCGCGAGCGCCGAGCTTTGGCGCATGCCGTAGAGCATGCAGATCGAGAACAGGAAGTTGCCGAAGAACGACTCGAGGAAGAGCAGGCGGCGGCCGCGCGCGTCGAGCGCGGGCTCGTGCGCGGGTCGGCGCAGCCACGGCGCCATCGCGACCGCAGCGATCGCGAAGCGCATGCCGGCGAGCAGGAAGACCGGGAAGACGATGACGAGCGCCTTCGAGAAGCCGACGTAGCCGCCGACGATCGCCATCGACGCCGCGAGCGCGAGGTAGGAGAGGGCGGTGCGCGCCGCGGTCGCCTCGCTCATCCGGGCGGCCGCTCGGCGACTGCGGCGTCGAGCATCCGCCTGCGCTCGGTGCGCGCGAGCAGCCAGCTCGCGACGACGACGCCGACGGCGACGAACGAGATGATGATCGTCGCCACGGCGTTGACGCTCGGATTGAGGCCGAGCCGGGCGCGCGAGAAGATGACGAGCGGCATCGTCGTCGCGCCCGGACCCGAGAGGAACGCGGAGAGGACGACGTCGTCGAGCGAGAGCGTGAACGTGAGCAGGAACGCCGACAGCAGCGCCTGGGCGATCATCGGCAGCGTGACGAGCCAGAACACCTGCCACGGCCGCGCGCCCAGGTCGAGCGCCGCCTCCTCGAGCTGCGGGTTGAGCGTCTGCAGGCGGGCGCGGACGACGACCGTCGCGTACGCCATGCCGAGGAGCAGGTGGCCGAACCAGATCGTCAGCATGCCGCGCTCGGGGATGCCGACGCCGAACGCCGCTTCGGTCGCGCGCTGGAGCGAGACGAGCATGAGCAGGAGCGAGAGGCCGATGATCACCTCGGGCATGACGAGCGGCGCCGCGACCATTCCCGCGAACAGCGTGCTGCCGAAGAAGCGCCGATAGCGGACCAGCGCGAACGCGGCGAGCGTGCCGAGGACGACCGAAGCGCACGCCGTCGCCACGGCGACCTTCAGCGACAGCGCGAGCCCTGCGATGAGCTCGCGGTCGTCGGCGAGCGCCGCGTACCAGCGCAGCGTCGCGCCGCGCCAGACGTTCGGAACCGGCGAGTCGTTGAACGAATAGACGACGAGCGCGACGATCGGCACGTAGAGGAACGCGTAGCCGAGCGCGAGCCAGGCGCGCGCGAAGGTGCGGTTGGCGAGCGTCGAGCGCATCGTCGTCAGGCCGCCTGTCGCGTCGCTTCGGCCTGGTAGCGGCTGAAGACGGCGAGCGGCACGATCACGAGGAGCACCATCGTCACCGCGACGGCGCACGCCATCGGCCAGTCGTTGTTGCTGAAGAACTCGTCCCAGAGCGTGCGGCCGATCATCTGCGTCTGCGGCCCGCCGAGCAGCTCGGGGATGACGTACTCGCCGACGCACGGGATGAAGACGAGCATCGCGCCGGCGACGATGCCGGCGCGCGAGAGCGGGACGGTGACGCGCCAGAACGCCGTCCACGCGTTGGCGCCGAGGTCGGCGGCCGCCTCGAGCAGCCGCAGGTCCATCTTGGCGAGGTTCGAGTAGAGCGGCAGGATCATGAACGGCAGGTAGGTGTACGTCATGCCGAGGATGAGCGAGAACGGCGTGTTCATCAGCTGCCCCGGCCCGGGGATGAGGTGCGCCGCGGCGAGCGCGCGATCGAGGCCGAGCCGCTCGATCCAGTCGGCGACGAGGCCGTGCTCGGTGAGCAGCGACTTCCACGCGTACACGCGCAGCAGGAACGACGTCCAGAACGGCAGCATGACCAGCATCAGCAGCGCCGGCTGGAGCGACCGCCGGGCGCGGGCCATGAAGTACGCGAACGGGTAGCCGATCGCGAGGCAGAGCACCGTGGTCACCGCTGCGTAGACGAGGCTCGACGCATAGGTGCGCAGGTAGAGGTCGTCCTGCGCGAGCAGCAGGTAGTTGCCGAGCTTGGCGGTGATCGCGAGCGCGCCGTCGTTCCAGGAGACGATGTCCTTGATCGTCGTCGTCTCCATCTCGGAGATGCTGATCTTGGCGACGACGAGAAACGGCAGCAGGAAGAAGACGAGCAGCCACGCGTACGGCACCGCGATGACGGCGAAGCGGCCGCCGCGCCCGGGCTTCTTCATTGCGTCAGCACGACCGGCGAGTTGTCGGTCCACGTCGCCCACGCCGAATCGCCCCACGTCAGCTGCGCGCCTTGCTGGCGCTCGGCGTTGCTCTGGCTGATCTTGACGACGCGGCCGCTCGCCATCTGCAGGTGATAGACCGTGAAGCTGCCGAAGTAGGCGACCTCCTTGATCGTGCCGTGCGCGCGGTTGACGCCCGGCTCGGGAGTCGCCGGCGACGTCAGCGCGTCGCGGCGGATGCGGATCTTCTCCGGCCTGAGCGCGACCGTCACCGGCATCCCGCGCGTGCCGGTGATGCCGTGGCCGATTCGATGCTGCACGTCGCCGCAGTCGACGACGACGTGGTCCGCCTCGTCGACGACGAGCGTGCCTTCCATGAGGTTGACATTGCCGATGAAGTCGGCGACGAAGCGGCTCGCCGGCGTCTCGTAGATCTCGGCCGGAGCGCCGACCTGCAGGAACCGGCCCTCGCTCATCACGGCGATGCGCGTCGCCATCGTCATCGCCTCCTCCTGGTCGTGGGTGACGAGGACGCACGTGACGCCGACGTCGTGGATGATCCCGGCGAGCTCGATCTGCGTCTCCTCGCGCAGCTTCTTGTCGAGCGCGCCGAGCGGCTCGTCGAGGAGCAGCAGCTGCGGCTTCTTGGCGAGGCTGCGCGCGAGCGCGACACGCTGCTGCTGGCCGCCCGAGAGCTGATGGGGCTTGCGCTTCGCGTACTGGGAGAGCTGCACGAGCTTGAGCATCGCGTCGACGCGCGCGTCGATCTCGCCGGCGGGAAGACGCTCGCGCCGCAAACCGAACGCGATGTTGTCGAACACCGTCAGGTGCGGAAACAGCGCGTAGCTCTGGAACATCATGTTCATCGGGCGCACGTACGGCGGCAGATCGGCGAGATCGTGGCCGTCGAGCGTGATCGTTCCGGAGGTCGGCGTCTCGAAGCCGGCGAGCATGCGCAGCAACGTCGTCTTGCCGCAGCCCGACGAGCCGAGCAGGGCGAACACCTCGCCCTTGGCGATGTCGACCGAGACGTCGTCAACGGCGCGGTGGCCGTCGAACTCCTTGACGAGGTTGGTGATGCGAAGGAAAGCGTCGTCGGCCATGCGCGCGCCCGTGGCAAACCCGCGATTGTCGTGCAACGCGACAGCGACCCCGACGGGGTCGGCCCCTGCCTCACGGAGGAAGGGTTGGGGAGGGAGCAATCCTGCGCGAAGCGATCTCGGCGACGCCGACTGCTCGGCCCGCTACGCGGACCGGAGCACGTCGGCGATCGTCGAGATCGCCTGGTCGATGTGCGACTCCTCGACGATCAGCGGCGGCGAGAGCGCGATGATGTCTCCGGTGGTGCGAACCAGCACGCCACGCTCGAAGCACTCGCGGAAGATGTCGAACGCGCGCTTGCCCGGGCTGCCCGGGATCGGCTCGAGCTCGATCGCTCCGACCAGGCCGATGTTGCGGATGTCGATGACGTGCGGCAGTTCGCGCAGCGAATGCACCGCGTGCTCGAATGCCGGCGCCATCTTCGCGCCGCGCGTCAGCAGGCCTTCGTCGGCGTAGGTCTCGAGCGTCGCGAGCGACGCGGCGCACGCCAGCGGGTGCGCCGAGTACGTGTAGCCGTGCGGGAACTCGATGACGTGCTCGGGACCGCTCATGAAGACGTCGTGGATCGCCGACTTCGCGAACACCGCGCCCATCGGCACGCAGCCGTTGGTGATCCCCTTGGCGACCGTCATCAGGTCGGGCGTGACGTTGAAGTGCGTCGCCGCGAACGGCGAGCCGAGGCGGCCGAATCCGGTGATGACTTCGTCGAAGATGAGCAGGATGCCGTGCCTGTCGCAGATCGCGCGCAGCCGCTCGAGATAGCCCTTCGGCGGCAGCAGCACGCCGGTCGAGCCCGCGACCGGCTCG
>JASLGD010000390.1 GCA_030150305.1 Caldimonas sp.
TCATGATGCGTTCGACCGTGGCGTAGTTCTGGTTGCCGATCTCGTCGTCGTAGTGCAGGACCGTGACCCGGTCGGCGCCGAGGCCTTCCCAGTGCTGCAGGATCTTCGCGAGCTCGTCCTCGTAGGAGGCACGCAGCACGAAGACGTACGGGCCCTGCTTGTGGATCGCGTCGGCGCCGGTGAAAGGCGCGAAGAAGGGGACATGCTTCTGGTTCACGATCGGCATCGCGTCCAGCGAGAGCGTGGCCGAGGCGAAGCCGAAGAGCGCGAGCACGTTGTCGTCGTTCACGAGCTTCGCCGCGTTCTGGCCCGCCGTCTTGCGGTCGTTCTTGTCGTCGAGGGACACCAGCTCGATGGGGCGCCCGTTGATGCCGCCGGCATCGTTCACCTTCTTGAAATAGGCGACCGCGCCGTCGCGGATGTCCTTTCCGATCTCGGCGTTGGAGCCGGTGAGCGGAGCCGACTGGCCGATCAGGATCTTGTCGGCCGCTACGGCCGCGAGCGGGAAGACGAGCGCGAGGGCGGCTGCGATCCGGGAGGCGTATTTCATGCGTAATGGAAATCGACCGGGAGGGGCGGAATATAACGCCGCGCAGTCTGCCACGGCTTCGACCCGCATTACATCTGAAAGACGCTATTCGTCGTTGGCGAGCGCCCGCACGAGCCGGTAGAGGAACTCGTTGCCGCGGCGCAGCGACTCGACGGGCAGCCGCTCGTCGCGGCCGTGCGAACGGATCTCGCCGTATTCGAGGAAGAGCCCGGAGACGCCGTACACCGTGATGCCGGCATTGCGCAGGAGCGATCCGTCGGTGGCGCCCGTGATCATGGTGGGAATCACCGGCACGCCCGTCCACATAGACTCGGAGACGCGGCGGATGGTGCGCATCGCGCTCGCCTGCGGGTCGGAGGGCTCGCTCACGCGCACCTTGCCGCGCGCCTTCACGCTCACCTTGTCTCCGGCCAGGCGTTGCAGCTCGCGCTCGACGAAGGCGGGATCCTCGCCGGGCATGAGGCGGCAGTTGACCGTCGCGTGCGCGCGCTGCGGCAGCGCGTTGTCCGCATGGCCGCCCTCGAGCCGGGTCGCGACACAGGTGGTGCGCAGCTGGGCGTTGTAGCGCGGGCCGCGCGAGAGGCGCTCGAGCTGCGCCTCGGTCGCATCGCCGCGTCCGACCGCGGCCGCCGCCTCGGCAACGTCGCCGGTCTCG
The DNA here is from genome assembly GCA_030150305.1 of Caldimonas sp. Lineage (GTDB taxonomy): Bacteria > Pseudomonadota > Gammaproteobacteria > Burkholderiales > Burkholderiaceae_C > Schlegelella_A. The sequence continues at coordinate 1,206 of JASLGD010000390.1, forward strand.
ACCTGCGCGAGATCGGCGAAGTACGCGCGCGTGACCGCGGAGAAGCGCGGCGGGAAGTCGTAGCGCGAGAGCCGGTCGAGCGCGCCCGCGAGATCGTAGATCGCGTTGTCGCGCGTGGGCACCGAGCTATGACCACCGGCGTTGGTCGCCTCGAAGTCGAACGAGAGGAACATCTTCTCGCTCACCTGCACCGACTGCACCGAGGGCTTGCCGCCGCGCAGGGTGCCGCCGCCGCCCTCGTTCAATGCGAGCTGCGCGTCGATGTCGGCGCGCCGGTTGCGCAGCAACCACTCCACGCCGTTGCTGCCGCCGGTCTCCTCGTCGGCCGTGAGCGCAAGCACGATGTCGCGCTTCGGCCGGAAGCCCTCGCGCTTCAACCGCAGCATCGTCTCCGTGAAGATCGCGGCCATCGCCTTGTCGTCGATGCTGCCGCGGCCGTAGTAGTAGCCGTCGCGGATCGTGAGCTTGAAGGGATCGAGGCCATCGGACCAGTCCTCCTTGTGCGCCTCGACCACGTCGATGTGCGCGAGGAGCAGGATGGGCTTGCCCTGCCCCTCGCCGCGCAGGCGCGCGAGGAGGTTGCCCTTGAGCGACCTGGGCTCGAGCACCTCGACGTCCTTCGCGTCGTATCCGGCGTCGAGGAGGCGCTTCGCCACGAAGCGGGCGATGGCGGTGTTGTCGCCGTCGGGATGCGCGGTGCGCGTCTCCACCATCTGGCGGTAGATGTCGACGAGCTCCGCGTCGCGTGCCCCCTGCGCGCCGGCGGCGAGGGGCGCCAACAGCACCGCGCCGGCGAGAAGCCGGGCGAGCGCGCTCATCGCATCCCCGGCAGCATGCCCTTCATGTTGCGCATCATCTTGGCGAGGCCGCCCGAGCGCATCATCTTCATCATCTTCTGCATCTGCTCGAATTGCGTGAGCAGGCGGTTCACCTCCTGCACCTGCACGCCGGCGCCCGCGGCGATGCGGCGCTTGCGCGAGGCCTTGAGCAGCTCGGGCTTGCGCCGCTCGAGCGGCGTCATCGAGTTGATGATCGCCTCGGTGCGCTTCAACGCCTTCTCCTGCAGCTCCGGGGACGCGGTGGCCATCTGGGTCAGCTGCGCCGGCAGCTTGTCGGTGAGCGAGGCGATGCCGCCCATCTTCTTCATCTGCAGCAGCTGGCCGCGGAAATCCTCGAGGTCGAAGTCCTTGCCCTTCTTGAACTTCTCCGCGATGCGCGCGGCTTCCTTCTCGTCGACCTTGGCGCGCGCCTCCTCGACCAGCGAGAGGATGTCGCCCATGCCGAGGATGCGCGAGGCCATGCGGTCCGGATAGAACGGCTCCAGGCCATCCATCTTTTCCGAGACGCCGACGAACTTGATCGGCTGGCCGGTCACGTGGCGCACGGAGAGAGCGGCACCGCCGCGCGCATCGCCATCGAGCTTGGTGAGCACGACGCCCGTGAGCGGCAACGCATCGGCGAAAGCCTTGGCCACGTTCACCGCGTCCTGGCCCTGCATCGAGTCCACCACGAAGAGCGTCTCGATGGGATCGACCGCGGCATGCAGCGCCTTCACTTCCGCCATCATCGCGTCGTCGATCGCGAGGCGCCCCGCGGTATCGACGATCAGCACGTC
>JASLGD010000425.1 GCA_030150305.1 Caldimonas sp.
CGCCGCCGCGGCCGCGGCCTTGCCGTCGCCTGCGAACGACGGCCAGGCGCAGGGCGGCGGCCTCGCGCTCGGGGCGTCGACGATCCTCACGAGCTACGGCGAGATCTACTACACCCGCCCGGTCCACGACAGCTCGAAGACCGTCGCCGACCTCGCCCGCTTCGTCCTCGGCCTGCAGCATCGCTTCGACGAGAAGACCAAGCTCGTGTCCGAGCTCGAGATCGAGCACGCGGTGTCGTCGGCCTCCGATCCCGGCGAGGTCGAGATCGAGCAGGCGTTCATCGAGCGTCAGCTGAGCCAACAATGGGCGCTGCGAGCCGGGCTGTTCCTGATCCCGGCGGGGCTCCTCAACGAGAACCACGAGCCGACCGCCTTCTACGGCGTCCACCGCAACTTCGTCGAGACCGCCATCATCCCGACGACGTGGCGCGAAGGCGGCCTGCAGGTCGTCGGCAACTTCGACAACGGCATGACGACGCAGCTCGGTGTCAGCACCGGATTCGACCTGACCAAATGGGACGCGACGTCGAGCGAAGGCGCCGAGTCGCCGCTCGGCTCGATCCACCAGGAGCTCGCGCTCGCCAAGGCACGCGACCTGTCGGTGTTCGGCGCGCTCAACTGGCGCGGCGTGCCGGGGCTCCTCCTCGGCGGCTCGGTCTTCACCGGCGGCGCGACGCACGGCCAGACGCCGACGAGCTCGCGCGTCACGCTCTGGGACCTGCACGCGCGCTACTCGCCGGGACGGTGGGATCTCTCTGCGCTCTACACGCGCGGCTCGATCTCGAACACGGCCGCCTTCAACACCCCTCTCGTGGGCAGCGCCACGCTCGTTCCGTCATCGTTCGACGGCTGGTACGGCCAGGCTGCCTACCGGCTGTGGTCGCGCGGCGACCTGTCGCTCGCGCCGTTCGCGCGCTGGGAGGAGTTCAACACCGCGCGCAGCTTCGCTTCGCTCGGCGCCGGGTTGACGCCGAACGCCGCGCCGACCGAGCGCGTGATCACGATCGGAGCCAACTTCAACGTCGGTCCGGGCATCGTGTTCAAGGCCGACTACCAGCGCTTCCACGTCAACAGCGACGCCGACCGCATCAACCTCGGCATGGGCTGGAGCTTCTAGATGCGCATCGTCGTCGCCGGGACCACGCTCGCGGCGTTGGCATCGGCGCCGGCGAGCGCGTTCGCGGTCGACTACCTGACGCTCGAGCAGGCGGCGCAGCTCATGTTCCCCGACGCCGACCGCTTCGATCCGCGCGAGATCGCGCTCGATGCCGCGCAGCTGCAGGCGCTCGACGCGCAGGGCGTCCGCGGCCGCTCGGCGCGCTGGACGGTGCGCGTCGCGCGACACGGCGACGCAACGCTCGGCTTCGTCGTCGCCGATGCGGTGATCGGCAAGTTCGAGCTGATCTCGTACGCCGTCGGCATCGACCTCGAAGGCGCCATCCGCCAGGTCGAGATCCTCTCGTACCGGGAGAGCCACGGCGGCGAGATCCGGCTGCCGGCGTGGCGGCGCCAGTTCGTCGGCAAGACGCAGGCGGCGCCGCTGCGCGTCGGCGAGGACATCGCCAACATCAGCGGCGCGACGCTCAGCTGCACGCACGTCACCGAGGGCGTTCGCCGCATCGTCGCCGTCGTCGCGCTCGCTCGGCGCAACGGAAGCCTCGGTCCATGAGCGAGCGTTGCGCTCGTGGGGCGAAACAAGAGGCTTGCTCCATGAGCGCGCGCGGCGTCGTGCGGCGGGCGCGGCCGCTGCTCGGAACGCTCGTCGAGATCGGCGCGACGATGAGCGCCGGCGCGACGGCCGGCGGCGCAAGGGGGAACGGCGCGACCCTCAACGGCGGCGCGCGCGGCGAAACGATCGACGCCGCGGTCGACGCCGCGTTCGCGCGCATCGCAGCGTTGCAGGAACGGCTCTCGCGCTTCGTCGCGACGAGCGACATCGGTCGGTTCAACGCCGCGCCGGCGAGCGCCTGCGTTGCGATCGGGAGCGAGACGCGCACCGTGCTCGCGGCCGCCGCCGAACTGCGCGACGCCAGCGACGACGCCTTCGACGTCACGGTCGGCAGCGGCGCACGCGGCTGGCACGTCGACGATCGCGGCCTTCACAAGCTCGCGGATCGGGTGCAGCTCGATCTCGGCGGCATCGCCAAGGGCTACGCGGTCGACTGCGCGGTCGCGACGCTCGAAGCGCACGGCCTCGCAGGTGGCTGGGTCAACGCCGGCGGCGACCTGCGCGCGTTCGGCAGCCTCGCGGTGCCGATCGATCTGCGGGACGAGATGGACGGCGGCGTGCGGCGGTTCGCGACGATCGAGGACGGCGCGTTCGCGACCAGCCGTCGCGACGCCGCCGACGGAGCATCGCGCCACGCGAGCGTCGCCGCGCCGCGCTGCCTGTGGGCCGATGCGCTGACGAAGGTCGTCGTCGCGACCGCGGACCCGCTGCATCCGTTGCTCGCCCGCTTCGGCGCGCAGGCGTGGCTGCACGGTCGCCGCGTCGGGAGCTGCTGATGGTCGGCAGCGTTCATCGGCTCGTCGGCTGGCAGCGGCGTCTCCTCTACGGTGCCGGTGCGGTCCTGCTCGCGAGCGGCGTCGTCTGGCTGGCGATCCACTACGCGCGCACGGTCGACGCGCTGCCCTCGCCCCTCGAGGCGTGGGCGATGCGCGTGCACGGGCTGGCGTCGTTCGTCGTGCTGTTCGCATTCGGCGCGCTCGGCGCGTCGCACGTCCCGCAGGGCTGGCGGCTCAGCCAGCGGCTGCGATGGGCGCACCAGCGCGGCTCGGGAGTGGCGCTTTGCGCACTCGCGGCGACGCTGGCAGCGACCGGCTACCTGCTCTACTACTTCGCGCCCGAGGCGCTCCGCCCCGGCCTCGGCTGGCTGCACAGCGCGCTCGGCGTCGCGATGGCGCTCGTCATCGTCTGGCATCGCCGGCGCCAGAGCCGCTGGCGGCGCAACTGAGAGCGAAGACCGGCGCTTTGCGTGCGTCACGCGTGCGCGTCAACGCGGCTCGTCGCTCCGCTTCCTGCCGGTGAGCATCGACCACGGCAGGTTCTCGCGCCAGCGCCAGCTCATCACCGCAACGCCGGCAACGTGAAACGCCGCGGCGACGAGCAACGCGTCCGCGAGGATGGCGTGCACTGCATGCAGACGATCATCGCCCCAGAACGCGTCGAGCCGCGTCATCCAGCCGGTGACGGCGAGCAGCAGGACCAGCGTCCACAACAGCCAGACCATCCAGACGCCGAGCGGGTCGTGGCCGATGGCGCGCGGCGCGCCTCGGCGCAGATACGCAAGCGTGCACACGAGCGACGGCTGCAGCGCGCGCAAGCCTTCCTCGCCGCGCGCGAACGCGGCGCGCAGGAGCCGCAGCACGACGACCGCGGCGGCGACATCGCCGACACCGCGGTGCACCGGGCCGCCGTCGTCGACGATGAAGTCGAAGACGACGAGCGCCGCGAGCGTCCAGTGGAGAAGACGGACCGCGACACCCCAGACGAGGACGAGGTCATCGCTGGCGCGCCCCCGAAGGCGCGAGGCCGGCACGCGGCTACTTCTCGATCTCGCTCTTGACCGGCTCGAGCGTCTTGGCGTCGTAGTAGATCTCGACCTTCTTGCCTTGCTTGTTGCGGCCGTAGATCTCGTAGCAGTTGCCCGAGACCTTGAACTTGTCGATCGAATAGCCCTGCGCCTCGATCTTGGCCTTGGCGTCGCCTTCCTTCAGCCATTCGGACTTGGGATAGGCCTTGCAGTCGGCTTTGGCGAACGCAGCGCCCGAGAACGAGACGACGAAGGCGGCGACGAGAACGGCGTACTTCACGGGGGTCCTTTCAGTGGCGAGGGATGTGAGAAGTCTACGCCAAGTGAGAACGATTCTCGTTTATATTGAGGAGCCGAACAACGTTCCGGCCCACGCCCGCGCGATTGCTCCAGGCCCGTTCCCACCATCTGCTCTGCGCTGACGCTCGGCCCACAGCTGCAGATGACCCTGACCACGGTGTTTTGACACGCCCGACCGTTCGCAAATGAGAGACAATCTCATTCGCATGTGCATCCCGGGTCTGCCATGACCTTCGCCGCCACCCGCCCGCTCCACCTCCTCGCCGACGGCAGCCGTGCCACGGTCGCTCGCGTCGTCTCGGCATCGCCCGAGATCGACGCGATCGCGCTGCGTCGCCTGGGCGAGATCGGATTCCTTCCGGGCGAGCCGGTGCAGCTGCTGCGCCGCGGCCCGGGCGGCCGCGAGCCGCTCGCCGTGCTGGTCGGCGAGACCATGTTCGCACTGCGCCTGCTCGAGGCGCAATGCATCGAGGTCGAGGGCGTCGAGCCGCCCGCATCGGGCGACGCGTCGCGCGCTCGCTGACGATGGTGTCGCACGCGCTCAACGCCGCGAACCAGGCACCGCGCTGGAGCGTCGCGCTGGTCGGCAACCCGAACTGCGGCAAGACCGCGCTCTTCAACCTGCTGACGGGAGCGCGCCAGAAGGTCGCCAACTACGCCGGCGTGACGGTCGAGCGCAAGGTCGGCCTGACGCGGTTGAAGAGCGGGCGCACGGTGCAGGTCGTCGACTTGCCGGGCGCGTACAGCCTCACGCCGGCGACTCCCGACGAGCAGATCACGCTCGAGGTGATCGAAGGCCGCCGCCACGGCGAACCGCCGCCGGATGCGATCGTCGCCGTCGTCGATGCGACCAACCTGCGCATGAACCTGCGCCTCGTGCTCGAGCTCGCGCAGCTCGGCAAGCCCTTGATGGTCGCGCTCAACATGGCCGACGTCGCGCGCGCCGAGGGGCTGAAGATCGACGTCGACAAGCTCGCTGCCGAGCTCGGCTGTCCGGTCGTCGAGACGGTCGCCGTGCGCGCCGACGGACACGCGCAACTGCTCGCGTTGCTCGAATCGCGGCTCGGCGGCGATCCGGTCGAGACGAGCGCCGCCGCTGCGCTCGCTGGCGCGTCCGGCGCGAACGGACGCGACGCGCGCTCGTCGGCCGACCTGCAGCTCGAGGTGCGGCGCATCCTCGCGATCGCCGCGCCGGACGCGTCGACCGTGCGGCGCTTCCAGCACCGCATCGACGCCGTCGTGATGCATCCGGTCTGGGGCCTCGTGCTCCTCGCCGTCGTGCTCTTCCTGATGTTCCAGGCGGTGTTCTCGTGGGCGACGCTGCCGATGGACGCGATCAAGGCGGCGATGACCGGGCTCGGTCAGTGGGTCGCGACCCACATGGCCGAAGGGCCGCTGCGAAGCCTGCTCGTCGACGGCGTCATCGCCGGTGCCGGCAGCGTGCTCGTCTTCCTGCCGCAGATCCTGATCCTCTTCTTCTTCATCCTCCTGCTCGAGGACTCGGGCTACCTGCCGCGCGCTGCATTCCTGCTCGACACGGTCATGGGCAAGGTCGGCCTCTCGGGTCGCGCGTTCATTCCGCTGCTGTCGAGCTTCGCGTGCGCGATTCCCGGGATCATGGCGACGCGCACGATCGCCAACTGGAAGGACCGCCTCGCGACGATCATGGTCGCGCCGCTGATGACGTGCTCGGCGCGGCTGCCGGTCTACGCGCTCCTGATCGGCGCGTTCATCCCGGCGACCCACGTCGGTCCGTTCAACCTGCGCGGGCTGACGCTGTTCGGCCTCTACGTCGCCGGCGTCGTCTCGGCGATGGCGGTCGCGTGGGTGCTCAAGCGCGCCTGGAGCAAGCGCCGCTACCAGCCGCTCATGCTCGAGCTGCCGCCGTATCGGATGCCGAATCCGCGCAACATCGCGCTCGGCCTGTGGGAGCGCGCCGGCATCTTCATGCGTCGCGTCGGCGGAATCATCTTCACGCTGATGGTCGTGCTCTGGTTCCTGTCGAGCTTTCCGGCGCCGCCGCTGGGCGCGACCGGGCCCGCGATCCAGTACAGCGTCGCCGGGATGATCGGGCGCGCGCTCGAGCACGTCTTCTCGCCGATCGGCTTCAACTGGCAGATCTCGATCGCGCTCGTTCCCGGCCTCGCCGCGCGCGAGGTCGCGGTCGGCGCGCTCGGCACGGTCTACTCGATGTCGGCCGCCGGCGACTCGGTCGCCGACGCGCTCGCGCCGATCATCGCCAAGGGCTGGTCGCTCGCGACCGCGTATTCGCTCCTCGCCTGGTACGTCTTCGCGCCGCAGTGCCTGTCGACGCTCGCCGTCGTTCGCCGCGAGACGAACTCGTGGCGCTATCCGCTCGTCATGGCGGGCTACCTGTTCGCGCTCGCGTACGTCGCCTCGTTCGTCACGTACCGCGTCGCGCTCGCCTTCGGAGGTGCAGGGTCATGAACACGCATTTCGCGCAATGGTTCGTCGTCGCCCTCGTCGTCGCCGGCTCGGCGTCGTACGCGACGTGGACGCTGTTGCCCGCGGCGCTTCGCCGCGGCCTCGCCACCGCGCTGCTCACGCTGCCGCTGCCGTCGCCGATCGCCGCGCGGATGCGCGCGGCGGCGACGAGCGCATCGTCGTGCGGCTGCAGCGGCTGCGACCGCAACCCGCTGCCAGGCACGGCGAGCGAACGCGCGACGACCGGCGTGGTGGCGCAGCCGATCCGGCTGCACCGTCGCCTGCCGAGCTGAGCGCGCGCTCGCGCGCGGCACCGCCTCAGCCGGCCGCCTCAGCCCGAGACGCCCCGCATCGCCCGGTCGCCGAGGCCGAGCGGCAACGGGAAGTGCACCTTCTCGGGCACGCCCGCGATCGTCCGCACGGACACCGCGCCGAGTTCGCGCAGGCGCGCGACGACGGCGTTGACGAGCAGCTCGGGCGCCGAGGCTCCCGCGGTCAGACCGACGCTTCGCTTGCCTTCGAGCCACTCGGGACGGACGCCGTCGGCGCTGTCGACCATGTACGCGTCGGTGCCGAGCCGCTCGGCGAGCTCGCGCAACCGGTTGCTGTTCGACGAGCTCGGGCTGCCGACGACGATCAGCACGTCGACGCCGGGCGCGACGAGCTTGACCGCGTCCTGGCGGTTCTGCGTCGCGTAGCAGATGTCCTGCTGCTTGGGCTGGCGAATGTTCGGGAACCGCCGCTTGACCGCCGCCATGATCTCGGCGGCGTCGTCGACCGAGAGCGTCGTTTGCGTCACGACGGCGAGCGGCTGCCCCGAAGGCACCTCGACGCGTTCGACGTCGGCGACGTCCTCGACGAGGTAGATGCCGCTCTCGAGCTGGCCCATCGTGCCCTCCACCTCGGGGTGGCCCTTGTGGCCGATCATGATGAACTGATAGCCCTCGCGCGAGAGCTTGGCGACCTCCATGTGGACCTTGCTGACGAGCGGGCACGTCGCGTCGAACACCGAAAAGCCGCGCGCGGCGGCCTCCTTGCGCACCGCCTGCGAGACGCCGTGCGCGCTGAAGACGAGCGTCGCGCCCGCGGGCACCTCGGCGAGGTCCTCGATGAAGATCGCGCCCTTCTTGCGCAGGTCTTCGACGACGTAGGTGTTGTGGACGATCTCGTGGCGCACGTAGATCGGCGCGCCGAACTTGTGCAGCGCGCGCTCGACGATCTCGATCGCGCGCTCGACGCCGGCGCAAAAGCCGCGCGGCTCGGAGAGGACGACTTCTTCGATCGCCATCGTCGTCAGGCGCCGGGCCGCCGCAAGCCCGACACGGCCCCCTCGGCGGGCAGGCGACGGAGTGAATGTGCGGGCATCACAGCACTCCGATCAGCTTGACGTCGAACGTCACGGCGCGACCGGCGAACGGGTGGTTGAAGTCGAACACGACCGCGTCGTCGTCGACGTCGCGCACGATGCCGGCGATCGATCGGCCTTCCGGTGCCGGGAAGCGGACGACGTCGCCGACGCGATAGTCGCCGTCGTCGTCGCCTTCGGCCTCGAGCGCGGTCCGGCGGACGCGCTGCACCAGCGCCGGGTCGCGCTCGCCGAACGCCTCGCCCGCGCGCAGCGCGAACGACGTCTCGCTGCCTTCGGCCAGACCGAGCAGGCGCGCCTCCATCGCCGGCGCGAGCTCGCCGCTGCCGAGCGAGAGCGTCGCCGGGCGCGTCGCGAAGGTGTCGACCAGCGCGACGCCGTCGGCGTCGCGCAGGCGGTAGTGCAACGTGAGGAACGAGCCGGGCTCGACGCGCTTCAAAGGGGGGCCCATGCGAGGGGACTTAGACTGACAACGGATTTTACGAGTCGCCCGTTGGTCCCCGTGCCCGCTGCCATGTTGAAGGACCTCCCCGCCTCGGCACGACCGCGCGAGAAGCTGCTCGCGGTCGGCCCTGGGGCGCTCGCCGACGCCGAGCTCGTCGCCTTGCTGCTGCGCACCGGCCTCGCGGGCACCGGCGTGCTGCAGCTCGCCGAACGGCTGCTCGACGCGTTCGGCGGCCTCGCCGGCCTGCTGCGCGCAGGGCCCGACGAGCTCAAGCGCGTCAAGGGGCTCGGTCCGGCGAAGCGTGCGGAGGTCGCCGCCGTCCTCGAGCTCGCGCGCCGCTCGATCGCGAGCGAGCTCGCCGTGCGGCCCGTTTTCGATTCGCCGGGCAAGGTCAAGGAGGTCCTGCAGCTGCAGCTCGCCGGGCTCGCGCACGAGGTGTTCGCGGTTCTCTTTCTCGATGCGCAGAGCCGGCTGCTGCGGCTCGAGGAGATGTTTCGCGGCACGCTGACGCAGACGAGCGTCTATCCGCGCGAGATCGTCAAGCGCGCGCTCGAGCTCGGCGCCGCGGCGGTGATCCTCGCCCACAACCATCCCTCGGGAGCGGCCGAGCCGTCGCGCGCCGACGAGTTCCTGACGCAGACGCTGAAGAGCGCGCTCGCGCTCGTCGACGTCCGCGTCCTCGACCATCTCGTCGTCGGCCACGCGAGTGTCGTCTCGTTCGCCGAGCGAGGGCTGCTGTGAAATCGCCGCCGATCCGGGGTCGCCATCTCGGCGAGCTCGCCGAGCTGCGCGCGAAGCTCGACGAGCGACGGCGCAGCGAATCGGCCGCCGCGGCAAGCCACGCGGCGCATTCCTCAGCGCATTCCGCGGCGCATCCGGCGACCAGGCCCGGCGAACGCGCTCATGCGGACGGCGACCGCAGCGCGTTCGCCGACGCGGTCCGCCACGTCGTGCGGTTGAGCAAGCCTGCCAGCGAAACGCCGCCGCGTGCGCGCCCGGCCGCGGTCGCACGTCAACGCGAGCGCGACGAGGCGGCGGCGCTCGCGGAGTCGATCACCGGCAGCGTCGACGCCGAAGCGCTCCTCGAGACCGACGATGCGCTCTCGTTCCGCCGCCACGGCATCGGCCTCGACGTCGTGCGCAAGCTCCGCCGCGGCGTCTGGGTGCTGCAAGACGAGATCGACCTGCACGGCCTGCGCCGCGACGAGGCGCACGAGCGCGTCAGCGTGTTCCTGCGCGAGGCGACGCGCGCCGGCCATCGCTGCGTCCGCGTCGTCCACGGCAAGGGCCACGGCTCGCCCGGCCGCGAGCCGGTGCTGAAGGCGAAGGTGAAGGCATGGCTGGTCAAGCACCAGGACGTGCTCGCGTTCACCCACGCGCGTCCCGCCGACGGCGGCCACGGCGCCCTCATCGTCCTGCTGAAGGCGAGCGAGAAGAACGGCGCGCCGCGCTGACGCCGCGCGCCGCCGCGCTCTCGGGTGCCATCCGCGCGGCGATGTCGACGACGGCGAGCGCAGCGCGCGAGCCGGGGAGCTTGTCGAGCAGCAGCGCGCGCCGCTGCACCGCCTCGCGCACTGCGGCGTCGGTCGGGATCTCGCCCTGCATCTCGAGCACAAGCGCGCCGTCGAGGTG
>JASLGD010000427.1 GCA_030150305.1 Caldimonas sp.
TACCTCGACGGCAACTCGCTCGGCGCGCTGCCGCGGCGCACGCCTGCTCGGCTCGCCGAGGTCGCGGCACGCGAGTGGGGCGAAGGTCTGATCCGCAGCTGGAACTCGGCCGGCTGGATCGACCTTCCGCAACGCATCGGCGACAAGATCGCGGCGCTGATCGGCGCCGGCGCGGGCGAGGTCGGCGTCGCCGACTCGACCTCGCTCAACGTCTTCAAGACGCTCAGCGCGGCGGTCGCGCTGCAGCGCGCCGACGCGCCCGCGCGCACGACGATCCTGAGCGAGCGCGGCAACTTCCCGACCGACATCTACATCGCCGAGAGCGTCGCCGCCACCGCCGGCCTGTCGCTGCGGCTCGTCGACGGCCACCGCATCGCCGACGCGCTGAGCGAGGACGTCGCCGTGCTGCTGCTGACGCACGTCAACTACCGCAGCGGCCGCATGCACGACCTGGCGGCGACGACGCGCGCCGCGCACGACGCCGGCGCGCTCGTCGTCTGGGACCTCGCGCATTCGGCGGGCGCGGTGCCGGTCGATCTGCGCGCAGCCGACGCCGACTTCGCGGTCGGCTGCGGCTACAAGTACCTCAACGGCGGCCCCGGCGCGCCGGCGTTCGTGTGGGCGCATCCGCGCCATGTCGCGCGCATGGACCGCGACGCGATGCGCCAGCCGCTCTCGGGCTGGCTCGGCCACGCGGCGCCGTTCGAATTCGCGCCGTCGTACCGACCGGCGGCCGGAATCGCTCGCTTCGTCTGCGGCACGCCGCCGGTGCTCGCGATGGCGGCGCTCGAGTGCGGCGTCGACGTCTTCGCCGACGTGGCAGCAGCAGGCGGCCTGGCCGCGCTGCGCGCGAAGTCGATCGCGCTCGTCGAGCTCTTCATCGCCCTCGTCGAGGCGCGCTGCTCCGGTCTCGGGCTCGAGCTCGTGACGCCGCGCGATCCGGCCGCGCGCGGCAGCCAGGCGAGCTTCGCGCACGCCGAAGGCTGGCGCGTCATGCAGGCGCTGATCGCGCGCGGCGTGGTCGGCGACTTTCGCGCCGGCGAGCCGCGCGTCGCCGGCGCTGCTCGCGACCCGGCGCTCGACGCCGACCTGCTGCGCTTCGGCTTCACGCCGCTCTACACGCGCTTCGTCGACGCCTGGGACGCCGCCGAGCAGCTGCGCGACGTGCTCGCGAGCGAGGCGTTTCGCGAGCCGCGCTTCGGCCAGCGCGCGAAGGTGACGTGATGCGCGACCGCAAGCGCCAACCGGAGAGCGCGGCCGCAATCGTCGCCGGCGAAGGAGCCAAGGTCGACTTCAGCGGCGCGATGAGCTACGGCGACTACCTGCAGCTCGATGCGATCCTCGCCGCGCAGCAGCTGCGCTCGGGCGCCCACGACGAGATGCTCTTCATCGTCCAGCACCAGGTCAACGAGCTGTGGATGAAGCTGCTGCTGCACGAGCTGCGGGCGGCGATCGCCGCCGTCGCCGCCGACCGCTTGCAGCCGGCGTTCAAGATGCTCGCGCGCGTCAGCAGGATCCTCGAGCAGATGGTCCACGCCTGGGACGTGCTCGCGACGATGACGCCGCCCGAGTACTCGACGATCCGGCCGTCGCTCGCTTCGAGCAGCGGCTTCCAGAGCTGGCAATACCGCGAGATCGAGTTCCTGCTCGGCAACAAGAACGCGGCGATGCTGCAACCCCACGCGCACCGTGCCGACCTGCTCGCGCGCGTGCAGGCCGCGCACGACGCGCCGTCGCTCTACGACGAGTCGCTGCGCCTGCTCGCGCGCCGCGGCCTGCTCGCGCCGCAGGACGCCGAACGCGACTGGGCGTCGCCGTACGTCGCGAGCGAAGCGGTCGAGCAGGCGTGGCTCGCGGTCTACCGCGATCCCGAAGCGCACTGGGACCTCTACCAGCTCGGCGAGGAGCTCACCGACCTCGAAGACGTCTTTCGTCTCTGGCGCTTCCGCCACGTCACGACCGTCGAGCGCGTGATCGGCTTCAAGCGCGGCACCGGCGGCACCGGCGGCGTCAGCTATCTGCGCAAGATGCTCGACGTCGTGCTCTTCCCGGAGATCTGGAAGCTGCGAACGGATCTGTGACCGGGTCAGTGTTCTCGGGGGCGGCCCGGCGCCGCGCCGCACGTTCCTGTTGAATTCCAGAGCTCGGACGGCGAGTGGGGGGTGCGAACTGGGGCCGACGGCAGCGGAGCTCGTCTCATCGCGCCATGTCCCAACGGAGTACTTCTGGCCCGTGATAGCCGGCAAGGCCGGCGGAGCCCAGGGCGTCCCCCCGCTCGCCGGCCGCGTGAACCCCAAGAAGACCGACGACTACTGCTCGAGTGCCTCGCGCACGAACTCGAGCCGGTCCTGCCCGAAGAACATCTGCTCGCCGACGAAGAACGTCGGCGCGCCGAAGACGCCGCGCGCGACTGCCTCCTCCGTCGTCGCGATCAGCTTCGCCTTCACCTCGGGATCGGCGACGTGCGTCGCGAACGCAGCCGGATCGAAGCCGGCCTGGCGCAGCGTCGCGACGAGCACGTCGGCATCGCCGAGGTCGCGCGGCGACTCGAACATCGCGCGGTAGACCGCGTCGACGTAGGCGAGGAAGCGCTCGGGGTCGCGCATCTGCATCGCGGTCGCGCCGCGCATCAACGTCAGCGTGTTGATCGGGAAATGCGGATTGAGGCTGAACGTCACGCCGTAGCGTCGCGCCCATCGCTGCAGGTCGCCGATCATCCAGCGGCCCTTGGCGGGGATCGTCACCGGGCTGGCGTTGCCGGTCGCCTTGAAGACGCCGCCGAGGAGCATCGGCCGCCAGACGACGCCCGCGTTCGTCTCGGCCGCGAGCCGCGGCAGCTGCGTCCACGCCAGGTACGACGCCGGGCTGCCGACGTCGAAGAAGAACTCGACGGTGCGTGCGCTCATCGCGTCACCAGGTCTCGATCCACGGCCGCAGGTCGAGCTCGTGCGTCCACGCGCTCCGGTGCTGGCAGTGCAGGTTCCAGTAGTTCTCGGCGATCGCGTCGGGGCCGAGGATGCCGTCGCGCTCCTTCAGCGCGTAGCGCTCGGGGAAGTTGTCGGCGATGAACTTGGTGTCGATCGCGCCGTCGATGACGACATGCGCGACGTGGATGCCCTGCGGCCCGAGCTCGCGCGCCATGCTCTGCGCGAGCGCGCGCAGCGCGTGCTTGGCGCCCGAGAACGCGGCGAACCCGGCCGAGCCGCGCACGCTCGCCGTCGCGCCGGTGAAGACGATCGTGCCGCGGCCGCGCGGCAGCATCGCCTTGGCGACCTCGCGCCCCATCAGGAAGCCGGCGAGCGCGCCCATCTCCCACACCTTGCGGTAGACGCGCTCGGTCGTCTCTGCGATCGTGAAGCGGACGTTGGCACCGATGTTGAACACCGCGACCTCGATCGGAGCGATCTCGCGCTCGATGTGCGCGACGAGCGTCTCGACGTCGACCTCCTTGCGCGCGTCGGACCCGAAGCCGTGCGCCTCGCCGCCCTCGGCGCGGATCTGCGCGACGAGCGGCTCGAGCTTGTCGGCGCTGCGGCGCGTGACGCAGGCGGCGAAGCCTTCGCGCGCGAAGCGGCGCGCGATCGCCCCGCCGGTCGCGTCGCCGGCGCCGACCACGAGCACTGCCTTGCGTTCGCCTGCCACGTCGCTCCTCGTCGTACCGGGTGGGGATCGACGCACTGTCGCAGATCGCGCCACACTTGCGCATCCGGGTTAGCTCCGCATCCATGACGGCTCGCGTCTTCATCAGCTACCGCACCAGCGACGGCGCCGACAAGGCGACCGCGCTCGCCCGCGACCTCGATGCGCTGTTCGGCGAGGCGCAGATCTTTCTCGACAAGGACGACCTGCCCGCGGGCAGCCGCTGGCGCGACGAGATCGCACGCACGCTCGAGCGCTCGCCGATCCTGCTCGTCCTCGTGACGCCGAACTACCTCGGCGCGCGCGACAGCCAGGGCCGCCGCTGCGTCGAGCGCGACGACGATCCGCCGCGCGACGAGCTCGAGGCGGCGCTCGCCGCCAACGCGCAGATCATCCCGCTGATGTGCGACGGCGTGACCGCGATCCCGGCGGCGGCCGACCTGCCCAAGCCGTTCGACCAGCTCTGCGAGCGGACGTGGCGAAAGCTGCGCGCCTACGACTGGCGCGAAGACCTGGCGCGGCTCGCCGCCGACCTGCGTGCGCTGGGGCTGGTGCCGCGCACGACGCCGGGCGAGTTCGGCTCGGTGCCGCTGCCGCTCGCCGGCGAGCTCGCCGGCGTCGCGCGCGAGCCGTCGGGTGCGCGGCGCTGGCTGCTCGCCGCGCTCGGCGCCGTCGTCGTCGCCGGCGGCATCGCCGCCTGGCGCTGGCAGCAGCACGAAAAGAAGAAGCCGCCGCACCTCGCCGGCCGCTGGCGCGCGAGCGTCGGCCGGCGCGGCGCGACGACATCGCGCGACGGCGACGTGATCATGGTCTCGATCGCGCAGGAAGGCGCGAAGCTGCGCATCACGAGCAGCGCTGTCGACATCGAGCGCGATCCCGACTGGGAGAACTACCGCGACTTCTGGAAGCAGCGCACCGGCACCGCGCTGAAGCGCGTCATCTACCGCGGCGACGGTTTGATCCGCGGCGACGAGGACGACGTCGTCGCCGCCGATGCGCCGCCGGGGCCGCGCCAGATCCTCGTCTCGGTGCGCGTCGATCCGCCCGAAGGCGGCGAGGCGATCGACACCGGAGCGCTGCGCGGCGCGATCGATCCCGACGGCAACCGCATCCGCGGCCGCCTCTGGCTCAACAGCGAGCAGTCCGAGCGCGTCGTCGACCTGCGCCGCGAACCGTAGTGCCGTTCATGTCCGCACGATCGTGACGCACACGATCGTGACGCACACGATCGTGACGCACACGATCGTGCGCACGGGACCGTGCTCGCGCGCTCTTGCCCACACGATCGTGGCCGAATGATCGTGACGCACGGGATCGGGACGACAGGGCGCCCTGTTTTGCTCCATGTCCCCCGGGCCTGGCCTGGACGGTCGGCCCTCCTCCTTTACTTCCGCAAAACAGGGCGCCCTGCCGTCCCGATCCAGACGAGCACCACGTTTCACTGCCTCCGGTTCTCACTCAGGGCGCGGGCGGCGGGTGGCCGATTTCCGGAAGTAAAGGAGGAGGCCCGGCCGTTCAGGCCAGGGCCGGGGGACATGGAGGAAATCGGCCACCCGCCCCCCGCGCCCGCGTGTGAAGACCGAGCTCGCCGCAGCCGCCCTCCGCCGCGCTCAGGATGACAACGGGGCCCGACGCCCGGAGGTCACTTCGGCAGCAGCACCTTGTCGACGACGTGGATGACGCCGTTGCTCTGCACCACGTCGGCGATCGTCACGTGCGCCATGCCGCCGGTCTCGTCGGTGAGCATGATCAGGCTGCCGCTCTTCGTCACGGTGAGCGTGCCTCCCGAGACCTCGGTCAGCGTCGCCTTGCCGCCGCCGGCGTCCACCGCCTTGGCGAGCGTCGCTGCGTCCATCTTGCCGGCGACGACGTGGTAGGTCAGCACCTTGCGCAGCGCCGGCTTGTTCTCGGGCTTGAGCAGGTTGTCGACGGTCCCGGCGGGCAGCGCCGCGAACGCGGCATTGGTCGGCGCGAAGACCGTGAACGGCCCGGGGCCCTTCAGCGTCGAGACGAGGTCTGCGGCCTTGACGGCGGCGACCAGGGTCGTGTGGTCCTTCGAGTTGACGGCGTTGTCGATGATGTCCTTGCTCGCGTACATCGGCGCGCCGCCGACGACGACCTGCGCCGGCGCGGGGCTCGCGAGGGCCGAAAGGAGCGCCGCGGCGAGGGCGGCGGCGGCAAGACGGCTGCGGTTCATGGCGGCTCTTCCTTCGATGCTGGGTGGTGGGTTCCGTCGCCGTGCGCTGCGGGCGGCGGGCCATCGCATCTACGCGCTCGCGACCGTGACGGATGCACGCCCGGCGCGGCTGCGAAATGGCCGCCCAACGAGGCCCTTATCGCGCTCAAGTTTGCCATCGCGCTCGGAACAATGCCCGCATGGCCGCGAGCTCCGCACAGGACAGGAATCTCCCCGCGTCCGCGCGCAAGCTCGAGAAGGCGCGCGCCGACGGCCAGGTCGTGCGTTCGCGCGACCTCTCGCATTTCGCCGCGATCGCCGGCGGCGGCGCCGCGCTGGCCGCGCTCGCGCCGAACGCGGCGGCGTGGCTGAAGGACGCGCTCGCGCGCTCGCTCAGCTTCGACGGCGCGCACGCGCTGCGCGGCGACGCGATGGCGACGCAGCTCGTTGGCTGGGCGCAGACGCTGCTCTGGGCGATCGTCCCGTTCGGCCTCGCGATGGCCGTGCTCGCCGTCGCCGCCGCGCTCGCCGCCGGCGGCTGGACGTGGACGATGCAACCGCTCGCGCCGCGCTTCTCGGCGCTCGATCCGCTCGCCGGACTCGGCCGCGTCTTCTCGCGCCGGCAGGCCGTCGACGCCGCGAAGGCGAGCGTGCTCGCGCTCGTCCTCGGCACGATCGGCGGGCTCTGGCTGGCCGACCACGTCCGCGACCTGGTGGGGGTCCACGCGCTGCCGCTGCCCGCCGCGATCGGCGACGCGACGGCGACGCTCGCCGCCGGCATGGCGTTCGTGCTCCTCGCGCTCGCCGTGTTCGCCGCGGTCGACGTGCCGCTGCAGAAGCGCATGTTCGCCGAGCGGATGAAGATGAGCCACCAGGAGCTGAAGCAGGAGCAGAAGGAGCTCGACGGCAACGCGGAGGTGAAAAGCAAGGTCCGCGCGCGCATGCGCGAGATGAC
Source organism: Caldimonas sp. (assembly GCA_030150305.1). Classification (GTDB taxonomy): domain Bacteria; phylum Pseudomonadota; class Gammaproteobacteria; order Burkholderiales; family Burkholderiaceae_C; genus Schlegelella_A. The sequence goes on from JASLGD010000427.1 coordinate 6,771, forward strand.
GCGGCGCCGGATGATGGCTGCGGTGCCGAAGGCCGACCTCGTCGTCATGAACCCGACGCACTACGCGGTCGCGCTCAAGTACGACGACGAGACGATGACGGCGCCGCGCGTCGTCGCCAAGGGCCGCGACCTCATCGCGCTGAAGATCCGCGACCTCGCCGAGGAGGCGAGCGTGCCGGTGCTCGAGACGCCGGTGCTCGCGCGCGCGCTCTACGCGCACGCCGAGCTCGACCGCGAGATCCCGGCCGCGCTGTTCGCTGCGGTCGCGCAGGTGCTCGCGTACGTCTACCAGCTGCGCGCCGCGCTGCGCGGCCAGGTGCCGATGCCGGGCGCGCTGCCGACGATCGACGTGCCGGCCGGACTCGACCCTCACGCCGCGCCTCTGCCGCAACCCGAGGGCGCCAGCCTTCGGCTGTCGCGTGCCGGAGACGGAGCTAGCGCATGAACGCGATCGTCCAGCAGCTGCAGCAGTGGCTCGGGCCGAACGCCAAGGCGATCCGCGCGCTGATGGCGCCGCTCGTGGTCGTGATGATCCTCGCGATGATGGTGCTGCCGCTGGCGCCGTTCGTCCTCGACCTCCTCTTCACCTTCAACATCGCGATGGCGCTGATGGTGATGATGGTCGCGGCGTACATGATCCGGCCGCTCGACTTCGCCGCGTTTCCCGCGGTGATCCTCCTGACGACGCTGCTGCGCCTGTCGCTCAACGTCGCCTCGACGCGGATCGTGCTGCTCGACGGCCACACCGGCGCCGCCGCCGCGGGCAAGGTGATCGAGTCGTTCGGCCACTTCCTGATCGGCGGCAACTTCGCGGTCGGGCTGATCGTGTTCGCGATCCTCGTCGTCATCAACTTCGTCGTCGTCACCAAGGGCGCCGAGCGGATCGCCGAGGTCGGCGCGCGCTTCACGCTCGACGCGATGCCGGGCAAGCAGATGGCGATCGACGCCGACATGAACGCCGGGCTGATCGACGAGAAGGAAGCCAAGCGCCGCCGCGCCGAGGTCGGCGACGAGGCCGAGTTCTTCGGCTCGATGGACGGCGCCTCGAAATACGTCCGCGGCGACGCGATGGCGGGCCTGCTCATCCTCTTCATCAACATCGTCGGCGGCTTCGTCATCGGCGTCGCGCAGCACGGCCTCAGCGCAGCGCAGGCGGCCGACAGCTACATCCTGCTCGCCGTCGGCGACGCGCTCGTCGCGCAGATTCCGGCGCTCCTGATCTCGGTCGCTGCGGCGATGGTCGTCTCGCGCGTCGGCAAGGAGCACGACGTCGGCAGCCAGATCACGAAGCAGGTCTTCTCGTCGCCGCGATCGCTCGCGGTCGTCGGCGGCGTCCTCGCCGTGCTCGGTGCGATCCCGGGCATGCCGCACGTGGTCTTCCTCGGCATCGCCGTCGCGCTCGGCTGGGGTGCGTGGCTGCTCCACCAGCGCCAGCTCGCCGCGAAGAACGCGCCCAAGCCCGCGCCGCCGCCGCTCGAGGCGAACGCCGAGGCGACGTGGGACGACCTGCAGCCGGTCGACACGCTCGGCCTCGAGGTCGGCTACCGGTTGATCGCCCTCGTCGACAAGCAGCGCCAGGGCGACCTGCTCGCGCGCATCAAGGGCGTGCGGCGCAAGTTCGCGCAGGACGTCGGCTTCCTGCCGCCGCCGGTGCTCATCCGCGTCAACCTCGAGCTCAAACCCAGCACGTACCGGCTGACGCTGCGCGGCGCCGTCGTCGGCGAGGGCGAGGCGTATCCCGGCATGTGGCTGGCGATCAATCCGGGCGGAGTGACGACGACCGCGCTGATCGGCACGGCGACGACCGACCCGGCGTTCGGCCTGCCCGCGATGTGGATCGAGGAGCGCCAGCGCGAAGCCGCGCAGATGGCGGGGTTCACCGTCGTTGATTGCTCGACCGTGATCGCGACCCACCTCTCACACTTGATGCAGATCCATGCCGCGAAGCTGCTCGGCCGCGTCGAGACGCAGCAGCTCGTCGAGCATGTGACCAAGCTCGCCCCCAAGCTGATGGAAGACGTGATCCCGAAGATGGTCGGCATCGCCGCGCTGCAGAAGGTGCTGCAGCTGCTGCTCGAGGAGGGCGTGCACATCCGCGACATGCGCTCGATCGTCGAGTGCCTCGCCGAATACGCCGCGACCGTCACCGACCCGGCCGAGCTGGCGCGCCGCATCCGCGTCCACCTCGCGCCGTCGATCGTGCAGCAGATCTACGGGCCGACGAAGGAGCTCGACGTCATCGCGCTCGAGCCCGAGCTCGAGCGGATGGTCACGCAGGCGCTCGGCTCGCCGCACGGCGCCGCGCTCGACCCTGGCGTCGCCGACGTGCTCGCGAAGAGCGCCGCCGAGTCGGCGCGCCGCCAGGAGAACCTCGGCCATCCGGCGTGCCTGCTCGTTCCCGACCCGATCCGCGCGCCGATGGCGCGCCTGCTCAAGCGCGCGGCGCCGCGCCTGAAGGTGCTGTCGCACAGCGAGATCCCTGAGACGCATTCGATCCGCATCGGCTCGATCATCGGAGCAACCCCGTGAATGTGAAACGCTTCACCGCGCGCAACTCGCGCGAAGCCTTACGTCTCGTTCGCGAGGCGCTCGGCGACGACGCCGTCGTCGTCTCGACGAAGCCGAGCGCCGGCGGCGTCGAGGTCGTCGCGATGCCGCCCGAGACGATCGGCCGCCTCGAGGCGATGTCGACCGAGCAGGCGCCCGAGCCGGCAGCCGCGGCGCTGTCGGCGACGAGTGTTGCCGACGACGCCGAGCGTCTCTCGATGAGCACGCTCTCCTTCCAGGACTACGTCCGCACGCGGATGCTGAGGCGCCGCCAGGCGTCGCTCGCGGCGACGGCTCCTGCAGCGGCGACCGCGCCTGCGACCGCGATGTCGACCGCGGCGTCGACGGCGGCGACAGCGACAGCCACGCCGACCGCGCCGACATCGTCGCCGGCCGGCGCAGCGGTGCCGGCGCGCGCGGACCTGCGCCTCGCCGACGACATCGTCGTCGCCGAC
>JASLGD010000469.1 GCA_030150305.1 Caldimonas sp.
CGCGAGGAGCTTGGAGTGCCGGCAGCCGCACCATCGCGTACTGCCCGCTCTGGAAGCGCGCTTCCCCGTCCGCCTTGAAAGCAAACTCGCTGATGTCATGGGTGATCGGGCGCACATCCTGCAGGACGGCGCGGCGGCGCACCGGTGCGTGACGAGCGATGTACTGGTCGGCGAGCCGTGTCTTGATCGTGCAATCCGCGCGCGGGACGCTCTGGCAGGCCAGCCGGCGGCCGCGTTGTCGATCCTTATCGCTGATCCCCGGCGCCTGCGGCCAGAGATCTTCGACCTCGCCGGACAGCAGCTCGAACTTGCACGTGCCGCAGGATCCAGCATTGCATTCGTACGACAGCCCCACACCGGCGCGAATGGCCGAGCGAAGCAGCGTGTCGCCCTGAATGCACGAATAGGACAGCTCGCTGCCGGCGACGCCGATCCGATGGACTGCTGCGCTCATTGAGCGCTCTCCCCGAGCCAGCGCAGGGCGTTTTGCCAAAGCAGCTGATCTCGAGTGGCGACGTCAAGGTCGAGCGCCTCGATCGCGGCCGTGGGCTCCTTGTCCATGATCGCGAAGGGATAGTCGGAGCCGACCATCACTTGCGTGGCACCGAAGACGTCGATGACGCGCTGCAGCGTTTCGCGGTCGTAGACCAAGCTGTCGTAGTACATCGTCCTCGCCGCGGCGCGCGGCTCGATGGAGATCTCCTCGCGAAGCTTGCTGAAGGTGGCCCATCCGTGCTGCAGCCGCGGCAACAGCGCTTGCAGGCTGCCGCCGCCGTGACTGAACGCCACGCGGAGCTTCGGATGCCGGGCGATTGTTCCTCCCGTGATCATGGACGCGGCGGCCAATGCCGTTTCGCCCGGGAATGCCAGGACCTGCTCGAGCGGGCCGGCGCCGACAAGACGTTCCACTCCGCAGGGCCGCAGCGGATGAACGAAGAGAGCCGCGCCCATCGCCTCCGCAGCGGCGAAGAACGGCTCGAAGCGGGCATCGCCGATGGCGACGCCATTCACGTTGGTTCCGATCTCGACGCCGGCCAGCCGCAACGCGTGCCTGGCGTGGTCCAGTGCCGCGATCGCCGCATCGACATCCTGCAGCGGAACCGCCCCGAGCCCTACGAACCGCGTCGGCTCCAGGGCGACGAGCTCGGCGATGACTTCGTTCAGATAGCGGCACATGCGGGAGCCGTCGTCCACTGGTAGCCAGTAGGAAAGCAGCTCCGGCATGGGCGACAGCACCTGGCGCGCCACGCGCATGGCAGCGAGGTCCGCGCAGCGCGTTGCGCAGTCCCAGCACTGCTGCGACACCGTGCGATACACGCTGCCGTTCAGCATCACGTGCTTGTGGCACGCCGGTGCCGGCGCCATCGCCGGCCATTGCGCGGCCGCGGCGCTTCCGGCATATGGCGGAAAGCTTTCCGGCACGACGTGCGTGTGTACGTCGATGGCACCGGCCGGGGTGCTCATAGCATCGCGCTCCCGCCGTTGACGCTCACCACCTGACCGGTGATGAACGAGGCCTCCCGTGAGGCCAGATACGCCACCATCGACGCGACCTCCTCCTCTTCGGCCGGACGGCCCATGGGGATGACGCTCAGATAGGGAGCCACGGCCTGCGGTCTCTCGGTCATGGCCGTGCGGAACTTCTCGGTGGCGACGGCGCATGGGGCGACCGTGTTCACCGTGATCCCGCGCGTCGCGAACTCGCGTGCGAGGCCGGTCGTGAGTCCGTGCATGCCGCCCTTCGCTGCGTTGTAGGCGGCATGGTTGTGCAGCCCGTTGCGGACCGAATCCGCACCCAGGTTCACGATCCGACCATAGCCGTGCTCGACCATGGAAGGCAGGAACGCGCGGACCACCCACAGCAGAGTCCACAGGTTGCGATCGATCGTGGCGCGCAGCGTTTCGGGGGTGTGACTGAGAAAGGGCGCGATGACGCCACCGCCGGCGTTGTTGACGAGGACATCGAGTCGACCGAACCGGTCCAGGGTAGCGCGGCGCAGCGCTTCCGCTCCTTCCTCGCGCGAAAGATCGGCGCTCACGAATGCGACGTTGTGGCCTTCGTCCGCCAGCCGCTCGGCGGTGCGGCGCAGTTCTCCCTCGACCATGTCCGAAAGCACGAGGGACGCACCTTCACCGGCCAGCCGCTTCGCGATCGCGCGCCCGATTCCCTGGGCGGCGCCCGTGACCACGGCCACCTGGCCGTCGAAGCGGCGCGAGGGAGCTTCGCTCACAGCACGATGCTGATGCGGCCGAGGGGTCGCAACGTGTCGGTGTCCAGCGTGCAACGCTTCTCGCGGATCATCAGCCGGCCGTCGCGAACGACCAGGCGATGCCGGTAGTGGCCGACATACATGCTGCTCGAGCTGTCCTTCGAACGGTGCACCATGAACGACGATTGAACGACGAGTTCGTCGCCGGCGCGGCTTTCGATGCGCACGTTCAGGATCATGTGACGCGTCTTGGATCGCGGGTACTCCGCGTGCGCCCCCTTCTTCATCAGTCTGGCAACGCGTTCGCCAATGCGGAACCGGTCGTCGGCGACGTAGAAGAGCATGGTTTCGGGGGAAGCATCTTCCGGCGCGCCGGTCGTCGGCACGTGATAGGAGCCATCGGGAGTGAAGAGCCCCTCCCACTCCTTCAGCTTCCAGCTGTCGAGCAAATCCGCCTCGTGGTACAGGAATTCCTCGACCTCGCTCCGGCTGACGGCGCCTGCTCCGGTTGCGTTGTTCATTCCGCTACTCTCTTCCTAGCCCCGCACAGGCTCTGCCTTGGCGATGCGGCCCTGCTTGCCCATTCGAGGCGCGGGCGCGCCGCCCCACGAGTCCAGCACCTCCGGCTTGGGCGGCAACATCCTCGGCGTCCGCGGCTCGTGCTCGTCGAACTCTTCCATGCCGAAGCTGTATTCGACGGTGAGGCCGTCGGGGTCGAGGAAGTAGAGGAAGATCGAGTCGGAAATGTCGTGGCGCCCGGGGCCGAAGACAATCTCCACGTTGTTCTTCTTCAATCGGTTCGTCGCCCGACCGACGTCGTCGATGTCGACGACCATGAAATTGACGTGATGGAACCGGTCCGCGTCGGCGCGGGCGACTCCGAACGAGTGGTGATACGGATTCGGAAAGCAGCGCATGAAGGTCACTGCCTCTCCGAAGTTGTCCGAGACGCGAAAGTTCAGCTGCTCGACGAGCTGCCCGACGACCGCGGGCTTGTTCTCCGAAGCGATGACGCAATGGCCAAGCCGCGCGATCTTCGCGACCGACGGCTGGAACGGCGTCGCCGCGGCCTCGATGGCGCCGTAGAACTCGAACTGAAGGTTGTTGGCTGGCAAGCGAAAGCGGATCGTCTCGCCTTGATGAAGGGCGTCTGACTCCGCGGCAGACAGCGTCTCCACCTGCCAGCCGAGGCCGGCAAGGTACTCGCGCGCGCCGGCGATGGCGGCCGGGCTCTCCAGCATGAATCCGACTCGGCGCAGCCCTGCTTCCGCCGCGCCATACAGCACCAAGTTATGGTGGTCGTCGCTGCAGCGAAACCAGGCGGCTCGGGCATCCGAGGCCTCGAGGGTGAGCCCGACGACATCACGGTAGAACGCGATCGACCGGTGCAGGTCCGTCACGTCGAGCGCGACGTAGCCGATCTTCTTGTAGCGGAGTTGCATCGGGGCGGCCTCAGGCAGGTTGGGCGAGCGAGCTCACGTGGTCGTGCCAGCGCTGCCAGAAGACGCGCATTTGCAACTCGTCCTTGTGCGTGATCTCGAAGCCCGGTGCCATCCCCTTGGAGATGTCGTTCCAGCCCGTTTCCTTGCTGTTCGCATAGCCACGTTGGCAGTGCTCCAGCATCTCCACGTCATCGGGCGTCGCGAATCCGCCGGGGCCGATGAATTCGAGGAAGTTGTCGAGGCGCATGGCGCGCAGGGCGGGGGTCTCCTCGGACGGCCCCAGCGCCCAGCCGGTCACGTCGATCAGGTCGGCCGAGCGCGGATAGAACGTACGCAGCGATACCGACATGATGTCGAGCACGATGAGGTTGGGGAAGATCAGCATGTTGAAGTTGGACTTGGCGATGCGCTCGGCACGCTCAGGCCCGTGACGCTTCACCAGCCGTTCCATGACAGCCTCGAGCTCCGGCTTGCTCTCTTCGCCCATCGAAGGGGCCCAGTTCGCGACGGGGCGACCCCAGGCAGCGAGGTATTCGATGACTGCATGGCCGTTGCCGAGATCAACACCCTTGCCGATGCCCGGCATGATGCCCGCCGGGCCGTTGGCGTTGCGCAGGTAGTCGAGGTAGGTCGAGTG
>JASLGD010000511.1 GCA_030150305.1 Caldimonas sp.
GCTGCGTCCACCGCGCTCTGCGCCCCCCACCAGACCACCTTCTGCTGGCCCCCCTAGACCCCCTTGGGTTTGCCGCACACCGGCGGGGCGAGCACCCCGCCGCCGCCCGCGGCGAGCAGCGCGACGCCGCGCCTGTCTCCGGCAACGCCAAGGTGATCAAGGCGGGCAAGCTCTCGTTCGTCTGCTCGGGGCCGAAGAGCGCGTTCGACGCGGCGCTGCCGTGGCTGCGCCGGATCGCGCCGGCGGCGAGCTACGTCGGTGAAGGCGAGCTGTCGCGGATCGTCAAGATCTGCCACAACGTCTTCCTCGGCGTCGTCACGCAGTCGCTCGCCGAGATCACGGTGCTCGCGCAGAAGGCCGGCGTGCCGCGCCACGCGTTCCTCGACTTCATGAACCAGAGCGTCATGGGGTCGACCTTCTCGCGCTACAAGAGCCCGGCGTTCGTCAACCTCGACTTCAAGGTGACGTTCACGCCGAAGCTCCTGCGCAAGGACCTCGACCTCGGCCTCGACGCCGCGAAGCGGTTCGACGTGCCGATGCCGCTCGCGTCGGTCACCCGCGACCTCGTGCAGACGCTGATCGGGCATGGCATGGACGAGGAGGACTTCGCCAAGCTGATCGTGCTGCAGGCGATGGCGTCGGGGATCGAGCTCGCGCCGGAGAACGTCGCCGTCGACGACGGCCTCGCCGAGGACAAGCGATGAGCACCGCGAACCCGTCGCCGCTCGCCGGCCAGGTCGCCTGGATCACCGGCGGCGGCAGCGGCATCGGCTTCGCCGGCGCGGTCGAGCTGGCGAAGGCGGGCTGCTGCGTCGTGATCTCGGGCCGCGACGGCGCCAAGCTCGACGAAGCCGTCAAGGCTGCGAACGCGCGCGGTGTCCGGGACGGCGCGATCGAAGCCGCGCGGCTCGACGTCGCCGACCTCGCCGCCGTCGCGCACATCGCCGCCGCGATCGAGGCGAAGCACGGCGGCGTCGACATCCTCGTCAACAGCGCCGGCGTCAACGTGCCGAAGCGCTACTGGAAGGAGACCGACGCGGCGACGTTCGCCGGCATCGTCGCGATCAACCTCAACGGCGCGACCGCGTGCACGATGGCGGTCGTCGCGGGAATGCGCGCACGGCGGCGCGGCACGGTCATCAACGTCTCCTCGTTCGCCGGCTGGACGATCGGCTACCTCACCGGCCCGGCGTATTCGGCGAGCAAGGCGGGGATGATCGCGCTCAGCCACTCGTTCAACATCGAGGAGTGCGTCAACGGCCTGCGCGCGACGGCGCTCTGCCCGGGCGAGGTCGCAACGCCGATCCTGAAGAAGCGGCCCGTGGAGCCGAGCGCCGAGGAGAAGGCGCGCATGCTGCAGGAGGACGACCTCGGCCGCACGATCCGCTTCATCGCCGAGATGCCGCCGCACGTCTGCATCAACGAGCTCGTCATCAGCCCGGTCTGGAACCGCCTCTACGTCGGCGGCGACGACCTGAAGCGCACCTGAGCCTTCGCATGCGCACCGAGGAGACCGCCGTGGACCCGACCGCATGGAGGCGGCGCGACGCGCTCGCCGTCGCCGCGATCGCGCTCGTCGCCGCGACGCGCGCGTTCGCGCAAAGCGACCCGCTGCGCGGCCAGCAGGTGAGGCTCGTCGTGCCGTTCACTCCGGGCAGCGGCACCGACGTCGTCGGTCGCATCGTCGCCGACGCGCTCGCGCCGGCGCTCGGCGCGACCGTCGTCGTCGAGAACCGCCCGGGCGCCGGCGGCACGATCGGCGCCGCGGTCGTCGCCAAGGCGGCCGCCGACGGGACGACGCTGCTCGTCCACTCGGCCGGGCATGTCGTCAACCCCGCGCTCTATGCGAACCTGCCGTACGACACGCTGAAGGACTTCGCCGGCGTCACGCCGCTCGCGAGCCTGCCGAACGTGCTCGTGACGTCGCCCGGCCGCTTTCGCGACGTGCGCGACCTCGTCGAGCAGGCGAAGGCGAGGCCGGGATCGCAGAACTACGGCTCGGCGGGCAACGGCTCGGCGACGCACATGAACGCCGAGGTGTTCCGCTACGCCGCGGGAATCCAGGCGCAGCACGTTCCGTTCAAGGGCACGCCCGAAGCGCTCACCGCGACCGTAGCGAAGGAGATCGACTGGTTCTTCGCGCCGATGGTGTCGGCGATCTCGCTCGTGCAGAGCGGCCGGCTGAAGGCGCTCGCGGTCGGCACGGCGAAGCGCTCCGACGCGATGCCCGACGTGCCGACCACCGTCGAGGCCGGCGTTCCCGGATCGGAGTACCTGTTCTGGGTCGGCCTGTTCGCGCCGGCGAAGACGCCGCGGCCGATCGTCGAGCGGCTGCACGACGAGGTCGCGCGGATCATGGCGTCGGCCGACACCAAGCAGCGCCTCGACAAGCTCGGCGCCGAGCCGTTCGTGCTCGCGCCGGCGGCGTTCGACCGCTTCGTCGTCGACGAGACGCAGAAGGCGCAGCAGATCGTCCGCAGCGCCGGAATCAAGCTGAACTGAACTGAGCGCCGCGGCGCGCGCGCCGCGTGCGCCGGATCGGCGCCGCAATAACTTGAATCCATCCATCGACGCGCGTCGACCGCGCGTCGAATGCGACGGGCACCGCCCATCGGCGATTGCCGACCGGGCGTCGCGCCGACGCGCGCGGGCCGCGACCGATGTCGCAGTCGCCGGCCTCGGCCGCCGGACGCGCACATCGAACCGCGCCGCCGTTTCTACAGTGCGCCGCCGCGGTCGAACGTCTCGATCCGCGAACCTCCCGGAGCACCCATGCACCACACCAGGACTTCACAACGGCCCCGCACGCGCCTGCTCGCGTTCCAGCTCGCCTGCGCGGCGGCGATCCTCGCTGCGTGCGGAGGCGGCGGCACCAGCGTCCTCGGGGGCGGCGCGAGCGCGCAACAGATCGCGCTGCAGACCTACATCACCGACA
>JASLGD010000083.1 GCA_030150305.1 Caldimonas sp.
CGGTTCGCAGCGCGTATTGCAGCGTGTCGGCGATGCCGGGCTCGTCCTCGACGATCAGGACGCGCGGCTTCATGCGGGGAGAAAGCCCTCGATCGAGAGGTAGCGCTCGCCGGTGTCGTAGTTGAAGCCAAGCACCGTGGCGCCGGCGGCGATCTCGGGCAGCTTCTGCGCGATCGCGGCGAGCGTCGCCCCCGACGAGATGCCGACGAGCAGCCCTTCTTCGCGCGCCGAGCGCCGCGCCATCTCGCGCGCCGCCTCGGCCTCGACCTGGATGACGCCGTCGAGCAGGTCGACGTGGAGGTGGTTCGGGATGAAGCCGGCGCCGATGCCCTGGATCGGGTGCGGGCTCGGCTTGCCGCCGCTGATGACGGGCGACGCCGCCGGCTCGACGGCGTAGACCTTGAGCTTCGGCCAGAGCTGCTTGAGCACCTGCGCGCAGCCGGTGATGTGGCCGCCGGTGCCGACGCCGGTGATCAGCGCATCGATGCCGCTCGGGAAGTCGGCGGCGATCTCGCGTGCCGTCGTGCGGACGTGGACGTCGATGTTGGCGGGGTTGTCGAACTGCTGCGGCATCCACGCGCCCGGCGTCGAGGCGACGATCTCCTGCGCCTTCGCGATCGAGCCGTTCATGCCCTTCTCGCGCGGCGTCAGGACGAACGTCGCGCCGTACGCGAGCATCAGGCGCCGGCGCTCGACGCTCATGCTGTCGGGCATGACGAGGACGAGCTTGTAGCCCTTCACTGCGGCGACCATCGCGAGGCCGACGCCGGTGTTGCCCGACGTCGGCTCGACGATCGTCGAGCCCGGACGGAGCGCGCCCGACGCCTCGGCGGCTTCGACCATCGCCACCGCGATGCGGTCCTTGATCGAGCCGCCGGGGTTCGCGCGCTCGCTCTTGACGTAGACGTTGTGCGTCGAGCCGAACAGCCGGTTGATGCGGATGTGCGGCGTGTTGCCGACCGTGTGCAAGACGTCGTTGGCGAGCATGGGTCGGACCCCGGCAGGATGGTCGGCGCGATTATCGTCCGACGGCAGCGACAATCGCGCGATGCCATCGCCGCTCGTCAACGACACGTTCCTGCGCGCCTGCCTCTCGCAGCCGACGCCGTACACGCCGGTGTGGCTGATGCGCCAGGCCGGCCGCTACCTGCCCGAGTACCGCGCCACGCGCGCGCGGGCGGGCAGCTTCATGGGCCTCGCCACGAGCCCCGACTTCGCGACCGAAGTGACGCTGCAGCCGCTCGACCGTTTCGCCCTCGATGCCGCGATCCTGTTCAGCGACATCCTCACCGTTCCCGACGCGATGGGCCTCGGCCTGTCGTTCGCCGAAGGCGAGGGCCCGCGCTTCGCATCGCCGCTGCGCGACGAGACGGCGATCGCGCGCCTCGCGGTTCCCGATCTGGCCAAGCTGCGCTACGTGTTCGACGCCGTCGCGGCGATCCGGCGCGCGCTCGCCGGTCGCGTCCCGCTGATCGGCTTCGCGGGCAGCCCGTGGACGCTCGCCTGCTACATGGTCGAGGGACAAGGATCGGACGACTACCGCATCGTCAAGACGATGCTCTACGACCGACCCGAGCTGCTGCACCGCATCCTCGACGTCAACGCCGATGCGGTCGCCGCGTACCTGAACGCGCAGATCGACGCCGGCGCGCAGGCGGTCATGGTCTTCGACAGCTGGGGCGGCGTCCTCGCGGATGGCGCGTACCAGACGTTCAGCCTCTCCTACACGCGCAAGGTGCTCGCGCAACTGAAGCGTGAAGCAGATGGCCGTCGCGTGCCGCAGATCGTCTTCACCAAGGGCGGCGGGCCCTGGCTCGAAGCGATCGCGGCGAGCGGCGCCGACGTCGTCGGCGTCGACTGGACGGTCGATCTCGGCGCCGCGAGACGCCGCGTCGGCGCCCACGTCGCGTTGCAAGGCAACCTCGATCCCGCGGTCCTCTTCGCCGGTCCCGACGCGGTCCGCAGCGAGGTGCGCCGCGTGCTCGCGAGCTTCGGCGCGTTCGCTCGCGACGGCGTTCGCAACGGCCACGTCTTCAACCTCGGCCACGGCATCAGCCAGCACGTCGCGCCGGAGCGCGTCGTGGCGCTCGTCGACGAGGTGCATCGCGCATCGCCGCCCTTTCACGGTGCTGTCGCGTGAACCAGTTCACGGATCGAGCCGGCGTGAAGAAGTAGGGGTGAGTGAGCACTCAGGGCTTGACTTATCCCCACGACTTGTTCCTGTCACGAAACGCGTCGCCAGTGTTGCAACGCGTCATGCTCAAAACCGTCGAATTCGCTAAGTTGTTGATTTTGCTGAGGAGCGTCGATTGCTCCCAAAGCAGGCAGCGTGTCCGGAATCGAGACAGGACAAGCGTTTGGGGCGGCCGCGCGGTCGTTGCCCACAAAGTTTTCCACAGACTCGGTGGAGAAAACCAAAAGCTTCCTCGAATCAAGAACTTAAGGCGCAAAGCTGAACAGCGGCTGAACTTCGATCCGAGCGTGCACCACGCTCTCTTCCGTGATGCCTGAATGCGTCGTCCCGGTGCTCGTCGACGCACCCCGCCACGCCGCCCTGACCCCCGCACTGAGCTATCGCAGTCAGCACCCGCTCGCCCCCGGGTTGTTGGTGCGCGTGCCATTCGGCCGTCGCGAAGTCGCCGGGTTGACGTGGACCGAAGGCTCGGAGGAAGGCACTCCGGACGACTTGCGCGACATCGCGGAGGTCTGCGACGCCTTGCCGCCGCTCGACGGCCACTGGCGAGCCCTCGTCGAATTCACGGCGGCGTACTACCAGCGCAGCGTCGGCGAGATCGCGCTCGCAGTGCTGCCGCCCGAGCTGCGCCGGCTCGGCCGCGACGCGGTCGCCGATCGGATCCGGCGGATGCACCGTGCGTTCGAACGGGCGCGGGCGGCGCGGGCCGGTGCGAACGATGCGCCGCCGCTGCTCACCGCGGAGCAAGCCGTCGCGACCGAAGCGATCGTCGCGGCGATGGCGAGCAGCGCGCCGGGGACGACGCTGCTGCACGGCGTGACCGGCAGCGGCAAGACCGAGGTCTACCTGCAAAGCGCCGCGCACGCGCTCGCTGCGGGACGCCAGGCGCTCGTCCTCGTCCCCGAGATCAACCTCACGCCGCAGCTGATCGAGCGCTTCGAGCGCCGGTTCGCGAGCCATCGCATCGTCGCGTTGCACAGCGGGTTGACGCCGGCGCAACGGTTGCGCAGCTGGCTCGCCGCGCAGCTCGGTCTCGCCGACCTCGTGCTCGGCACCCGCCTCGCCGTGTTCGCGCCGCTGCCGCGGCTCGGCCTGATCGTCGTCGACGAGGAGCACGACGCGTCGTACAAACAGCAGGAGGGCGCCCGCTATTCGGCGCGTGACCTCGCGGTCTGGCGCGGCCACCGCGAAGCCGCGCTCGTCGTGCTCGGCTCGGCGACGCCGTCGCTCGAGTCGTGGCGGCACGCCGAGACGCATCGCTACGCGCGGCTGACGCTCGCGGCCCGCATCGGCGGCGCGTCGTGGCCGGCGGTGCGGCTCGTCGACATGGGCCGGGTGCCGCGAGCGACGACCGGGCTCGCCGCCGCGGCGCCTCCGCCTGCGCTCGCGCCGCAGCTCGTCGCGGCGCTGCACGAGCGCGTCGCGCGCGGCGAACAGAGCCTGGTCTTCCTCAACCGCCGCGGCTACGCGCCGGTGCTGCAATGCGGCGACTGCGGCTGGCTGAGCGGCTGTCCGCACTGCAGCGCCTGGCGCGTGTTCCACAAGAGCGACCGCACGCTGCGCTGCCACCACTGCGGACTCGCCGCGCCAGTGCCGCGGCGCTGCCCCGAGTGCGGCAATCCCGACATCGCAGCGGTCGGCCGCGGCACCGAGCGGCTCGAAGAGCAGCTCGCGTCGCTCGTCCCCGGCGCGCGCATCGCGCGCATCGATGCCGACACGACGCGCCGCAAGGGCGCGCTCGAAGCGACGCTCGGCGCGGTCCACGCCGGCGACGTCGACATCCTCGTCGGCACGCAGATGGTCGCGAAGGGCCACGACTTTCGCCGCATCGGCCTCGTCGCCGCGGTCAACCCCGACACGTCGCTCTTCAGCAGCGACTTTCGCGCCCCGGAACGCCTGTTCGCGCTGCTGATGCAGGCAGCGGGACGCGCCGGCCGCGACGCCGCGCGCGGCGACAGCAGCGAGATGTGGATCCAGACCTGGCACCCGGCGCACCCGCTCTATCGCGCGCTCGCCCGCCACGACTACGCCGCGTTCGCGGCGGCGCAGCTCGGCGAGCGCGAGAGCGCCGGGCTGCCGCCGTGGTCGCATCTCGCGCAGCACCGACGCCGCGCGCGCGTTTCTCGACGCCGCCGCCGAGGAAGCGCGCACGCTCGCCGAGAGTGAGGGCGTCATGGTCTACGCGCCGGTGCCGCTCGACGTCGCCCGCGTCGCCGACGTCGAGCGGATGCAGATGCTCGTCGAGTCGACGTCGCGTCAGCAGCTGCAGGCGATGCTGCGCGCGTGGGGCCCGCGCCTCGACGCGCTGCACGGCGCGCGCGGCGACGCCGCCGTGCGCATCCTGCGCTGGGCGATCGACGTCGACCCGCTGACGATCTGACGAACGCCGCGCTCGACGAGACGCTTAGCGAACGGCGGGCAGCCCGGCGACGTCCGCGAGCAGCAGCGTCGCGCGGACGAGCTCCTCGACCGCGTCGGCGAGGTCCGCGGGCGACGCGAGCGTCTCGATCTCGGCGTCGAGCGCTTGCGCGTCGTCGAGCGTGTCGGTGCCGACGTGCCGATAGAGCAGCGCGAGCGGCGGGATCAGCGCCGGATCGGCGCTGCCGAGCAGCGCCGGGAACGACTCGAGCGCGGCGGTGAAGCCGGCGACCCAAGGCAGCACCGCCGCGACCGCGACGTCGCCGCGGTGGCCGTCGTCATCGCTGCCGCCGCGCTCGTCGTCCGCGCTCTCGTCACCGCCGAGGTCGTCGTCGTCGAGGTCGGCGAGGTCGTCGTCGGCGGGAGCGTCGACCTCGAACACCCACGGATCGAACCAGCCGCGACGCTCGATCGCGTGGCGCAGCTCGTCGGCGCGGCGATGCACGAGCGCGTGCAGGCGCTGCGCGTCGAAGCCGCGCGGCAGCGCGCGGCCGTCGACGTCGGTCACGAACGGCAGCCAGCGCGCCGCCGCGACCGTCTCCGGCTGCACCAGGACACCGCAGAGGAAGCCGTCGACCGCCGAAACGTCGAGCGGCTCGAGCGGCGCGGGAACCGCATCGAGCAGCGCCTGCAGCTCCGCGATCTCGCGCTCGCCGAGCGGAGGCGGCGGTGCTTCGCCACCGCCGCGCGCGCGCTTGGCGGGCGAGGGCTTGGCGCGCTTGGCCGAGCTCACCACAGCACCAGCTGCGTGCAGCGAAAGAGCGCGATGCGGCGACCGTCGCCGGCGAAGACGACGCACGACCAGACCTGCGTCGTGCGGCCGAGATGCTCGGCGCGGCACTCGGTGCGGATCGTTCCCTCGCGCGCCGTGCCGAGGAAGTTGCTCTTCAGCTCGACCGTGGTGAAGTTCTTCGCTCCGTCCGGAAGGTGCGCCAAGCTCGCGTAGCCGGCAGCGGTGTCGGCGAGCAACAGCACGCTCGCGGCATGGAGATAGCCGTTCGGCGCGAGCATCCACGGCTGCAGCGCGACCTCGGCGTCGAGCGCGCCCTCGGCGATGCGCGTGACGACGAGGCCGAACTTGCCCGGCAGGCAGTCGGCCTGGCGGCGGTGCAGGCTCTCGATCGTGACGTCGGCTCGCGGCATGGTCCCCTCACTCGCGTGGCCTGACAGGATAGCCACGGCGACGCCTTCACGCTTGGCGGATACTCGTGCGCGTGACTCCGCAAGCCGAGGACTCGGCCCGCCTGCAGAAGTTGTTCGGCGACCTCTACGCCGACCGGTTGCCGCGCGTCGAGGCGCAGTCGGGGGTGTTCGACGTCGTCCTCGATCGGATGCGCTGCGCGCGGGTCAGCATGTGGAAGTTCGACCGCAGCGACGACGAGCTCACGCTCCTCTGCTTCGGTTCGAAGACTCCGCGGGGCGCCTACGACACCACGCCCGACCGGCGCCTGCGCCGCGACGAATACCTGCACTACTTCAACGGCCTGGTCGACAGCGGCATCTACATGAGCGTCGACGCGATGAACGACCCGGCGCTGCAGCCGATGCGCTCGAGCTACCTCATTCCCTGCAACGTCGTTTCGATGGTCGCCGCAGCGTTCGTGCTCAACAATCGCACCTACGGCATGGTGTGCTGCGAGGAGCCGTACCGGCGCGAGTGGCAGCTCGCCGACGTCATGGCGCTGCGCGCGATCGTCAACAAGATCGCCCTCCTGATGTGGAACGCGCCCGATCCGGTCCTGCTGAACACGCCGTCGCTGCCGCTGCGCGCGATGGCCACCGAGGCCACGCCGCCGCCGCCCGATCCGCGGCGGCGCTGAGCGCCGCTTCATTTCCTCGAGGAGACAGCCCCATGGGCGCCAACGAGCAATTCACGAGCACGGCCGAGGTCGGCCACTGGGTCGCCGGGCGCCGCGTCGCGGGCACGAGCGGGCGTTCGCAACCCGTCGCCAACCCGGCGACCGGCGCCGTCGCGCGCCGCGTCGCGCTGGCGTCGACGGCCGAGGTCGACGCCGCGGTCGCTGCGGCGAAGGCGGCGCAGCCGGCGTGGGGCGACCTGCCGCCGCTGCGCCGCGCGCGCATCCTGCTGGCGTTCCTCAACCTCCTCAACGACCACCGCGACACGCTCGCCGGGATGATCACCGCCGAGCACGGCAAGGTCTTCAGCGACGCGCAGGGCGAGGTGACGCGCGGCATCGACATCGTCGAGTTCGCGTGCGGCATTCCGCAGCTGCTCAAGGGCGACTACACCGAGCAGGTCTCGACCGGGATCGACAACTGGACGGTGCGCCAGCCGCTCGGCGTCGTCGCCGGCATCACGCCGTTCAACTTCCCGTGCATGGTGCCGATGTGGATGTACCCGGTCGCGATCGCGTGCGGCAACGCGTTCATCCTGAAGCCGAGCGAGCGCGACCCTTCGCCGTCGATCTTCATGGCCGAGCTGCTCGAGCAGGCGGGATTGCCGAAGGGCATCTTCAACGTCGTCCAGGGCGACAAGGTCGCGGTCGACGCGCTTCTCGCGCACCCGGACGTCAAGGCGATCAGCTTCGTCGGCTCGACGCCGATCGCGCGCCACATCTACGAGACCGGCGCGAAGCACGGCAAGCGCGTGCAGGCGCTCGGCGGCGCCAAGAACCACATGGTCGTGATGCCCGATGCGAACCTCGAGCAGGCGGTCGACGCGCTCGTCGGCGCCGCGTACGGCTCGGCGGGCGAGCGCTGCATGGCGGTCTCGGTCGCGGTGCTCGTCGGCGACATCGCCGACCGCATCGTGCCGCTGCTCGCCGAGCGCGCGACCCGGCTCGTCGTCAGGAACGGCATGGAGGGCGACGCCGAGATGGGGCCGCTCGTCACCGCCGACGCGAAGGCGCGCGTCGAGTCGTACATCGCGTCGGGCATCGCGCAGGGCGCGACGCTCGCGGCCGACGGCCGCAAGCTCTCGGTGCCTGGCCACGAGCAGGGTTTCTTCACCGGCGGCACGCTGTTCGACCACGTCACGCCGGAGATGAAGATCTACAAGGAAGAGATCTTCGGCCCGGTCCTCTCGTGCGTGCGCGTCCCCGACTTCGAGTCGGCGCTCAGGCTCGTCAACGAGCATGAGTACGGCAACGGCGTCGCCTGCTTCACGAGCGACGGCAACGTCGCGCGCGAGTTCGCGCGCCGGGTCGAGATCGGCATGGTCGGCATCAACGTGCCGATCCCGGTGCCGATGGCGTGGCACGGCTTCGGCGGCTGGAAGTCGAGCATGTTCGGCGACACCCACGCCTACGGCGAGGAGGGCGTGCGCTTCTACACGCGCCAGAAGTCGGTGATGCAGCGCTGGCCCGAGAGCACGCCCAAGGGCGCCGAGTTCACGATGCCGACGTCGAAGTGACTCGTGGGCGCCTCGCGCGCACGAGTCATCCTCAGCGCGGCACTGCTTCGTCCGGCCAGCGCAGGTTGACCGTCGTCGACTCGCGCGCGAGGCGGACCCTGCGCCGCTCGCTCCTGCCGCCGACGCTCGCGTCGACCGTGTAGTCACCCGGCGGCAGCTTGACCAGGAGCATCGGCCCGGCGTGGTCGACACCGAGCACCTTGCCCTGCCCGTCGCTGATGTCGACGTGGTCGGCGACGACGTAGGCACCGCTCGCGACGCTGAAGACGAGCCGGAGCGGGAAGGCGCCGCGCTGGGCATCGATGGCGGCGCGGGCCTCTTCGCCTGCGCCGCCGTTCAGGTACTCGATGCCGTCCGACGAGCGCACCGGCGGCGGCGGCGGTGCGCCGGGGTCGACCGCGGGTGCAACGGTCTGCGCCAACGCGGCGCAAGTGAGGAGAAGCGCGAGCCCGAGGCCCACGGCCAGGCGTTCGTTCGTGTTCACGGCGGGAGAGGACGAGGTGGCGGACCACCTCAACCTACGCCGATGGTTCGCGGCGGCCATCGGCGCTCCCCGCGCAGCCGCGTCGGACACGTCCGACTGCGTCGGGGCCGGCGCTCAGCGGAGAGCGCCAGCGCTCGGCGGAGATGGACTTCGCGCTCCGCCGCAAGAAGCCGCCGACAGCGTGAGGCCCGTGCCGCGCGGCACGCGCCTCAGTGCGCGCGCGTCAGGATCGCCGTTCCCTTCTCGTGCGCGATCCGCTGCAGCGTCAACCGCGGGTCCTCGCGCAGCCAGCGCTCGGTGATCGCCCACTCGTCGGGCCGCGCGACGTCGTCGAGGACGACGACGGCGTCGGGCGCGAGGAACGGCGCAAGCCGACGCAGCGCCGGATAGCGTGCGAGCGGCTGCAGCGACCCCGGCGGTCCGTCGATGAAGACGAGGCGCGCGCGCTTGCCGACGAGCGTCTCCTCGACCTCGGGGCCGTACCACTGCCAGCGCTCGCCGTTGGCGTGCGTCTCCTGCAGCGCGGCGTGGACGATCTGCACCTGGCGCTCGAGGCCGTGGCGGCCGACGAGCGCGAGCGCGCGGTCGGCCGCGCGCGCGTCGTGCTCGAACGAGATCAGGTGGCCCGCGCCGACGACCTTCAGCGCGTAGCCGATGACGAGCGACGAGACGCCCGAGCCGCATTCGACGACGAGCGCCGGATGGTGCTCGTGGACGAGCTCGTAGAGCAGCAGCGCGAGGTCGGGGCTGACGGCGAAGCCGCGCATCGGCGGCAACGGATGGCGCAGCGGCAGGCACTTCGTCAGCATGACGAGGGCCTCGATCTGACGGTACGTCTGCGCGAGCTCGCCGGAGATCGTCTGTGCCGCCATCCTCGTTCTCTAGAGCTTCTCGGTCTCGGCGGCCACGGGCTGCCAGCGCATCAGCCGCCGCTCGATCCTGCCGACCACGCCGTCGAGCGCGAGCGCGAACGCGGTGAGGACGAGGATCCCCGCCATCACGGTGTTGATGTCGAACGCGCCTTCGGCCTGCAGGATCAGGTAGCCGACGCCGCGCGACGAGCCGAGGTACTCGCCGACGACCGAGCCGACGAAAGCGAGCCCGACCGACGTGTGCAGCGAGCTGAACATCCAGCTCGTCGCGCTCGGCACGTAGACGTGGCGCAGCAGCTGGCGCTGCGACGCGCCGAGCATGCGCGCGTTGGCGAGGACGACCGGGCTCACCTCCTTGACGCCCTGGTAGACGTTGAAGAACACGATGAAGAAGACGAGCGTGACGCCGAGCGCGACCTTGCTCGCGACGCCGAGGCCGAACCAGACCGCGAAGATCGGCGCCAGGATGACGCGCGGCATGCTGTTGAGCCCCTTGATGTAGGGATCGGCGATGGCGGCGGCGAACGGGCTGAGCGCGAGCCAGAGCCCGAGCGCGAGGCCGAGCACGCTGCCGATCGCGAACGCGAGCACGGTCTCGACGAGCGTCACCGCGAGATGCTCGTAGATGTCGTGGCCGGTGACGAACCACGCCCAGATGCGCTCGAAGATCCGCACCGGCTCGCCGAAGAAGAACGCCGCCTGGCGGTCGTTCTCGAAGAAGAAGTTCGGCAGCAGCCCGGGCGCGGTGAGGACATGCCAGACGACGAAGACGACGACGAGCAGGCCGACCTGCCAGACGCGAAGCCGCAGCAACGGGTGCTCGCTCATCGCGCGCTCGTCACGCCGCGAGCTGCTGGCGATAGCCCGCCAGCACTTCCTCGCGCAGCACCGCCCAGATCGCCTGGTGCAGCTCGACGAAGCGCGCCGTCGAGCGGACCTCGGCGACGTCGCGCGGGCGCGGCAGGTCGATCGCGAACTCGCCGATCGGATGCGAGGCCGGCCCCGCCGACAGGCAGACGACGCGGTCGCTCAGCGCGATCGCCTCGTCGAGGTCGTGGGTGATGAAGAGCACCGCCTTCTGTTTCTCGGCCCAGAGCGCGAGCAGCTCGTTTTCCATCAGCTGCCGCGTCTGGACGTCGAGCGCGGAGAACGGCTCGTCCATGAGCAGGATGTCGGGATCGAGCACGAGCGTCTGCGCCAGGCTGACGCGCTTTCTCATGCCGCCCGAGAGCTGGTGCGGATAGCGGTCGGCGAACGCGCTCAGGCCGACGCGCTTCAGCCAGTCGCGCGCGCGCGTCTCGGCCTCGGCGTCGCCGCGGAACTCGAGGCCGGCGGCGACGTTGCCGAGCGCGGTGCGCCACGGCATCAGGCTCTCGGCCTGGACCATGTAGCCGGCGCGCCGGTTGACGCCCGCGAGCGGTGCGCCGAACACCTCGACGCTGCCGCTGCTCGGCGCGAGCAGCCCGGCGGCGACGTTGAGCAGCGTGCTCTTGCCGCATCCGGTCGGGCCGACGACGGAGACGAACTCGCCCGCCGCGATCGCGAAGTCGACGTCGCGCACCGCCGTGTAGCGCTCGCCCGGGCGGCCGCGCTGCGCGAACGCGCACGTGACGCCGCGCAGCGCGAGCGCGGTCGCGCGTCGCGGGGCGAGCGCTGCGGCGGAATCGGAGTCGGCGGCCAAGATTCGTCGGACGGTCGAGGACGTTCGCGGCGGTGAAATCGTGTTTCGTCGCTTTGGCGGTGACGACGTGGCGCGCGAAGTCTAGCTTTCGTCCGCGGCCGCAAGAACGGTCGACAGGAGTTTCACATGAACGCACTTCGCCTTTCCGTCATGACCGCAATCGTCGGCTTGGTCGCGGCGCCGATCGCCGCCGCGGCGGCGCCTTCCGGCGCGACGAGCGCGTGCAGCCCACCTGCGCGCTCGCTCGTCGAGCGCCGGGTCGAAGAGCACGCCGTGCTCGGCATGCCGGCGCTGATCGGGTTCGTGCACCGCACGCAGCCGTTCTATCAGCTGACCGTCGAGGACGCGGTCGCCTGGGTCGACAGCGAGCGCGAGCGCCGCACCGCATGCCTGCGCGCGTCGGCGGAGAAGACGTCGGAGTGAACCCGAGCGCGCCGCTCGAGGCGCGAACGCGGTCAGCCCTTCGGGTACTTGGCGTTCGCGCGCTTGACGAAGTCGTTGGTCCAGATCGCCGCCAGGTCGATCTTCGCGTTCGCGATCTCGGGGTCGATGCTCGCGAGCGCGCGTCGCGCGGTCTCGGCGCCGGCCTCGGGGATCGAGCCGTCGGGCGAGAGCGCCCCCCTGGCGGCGAGGAACGCGTCGACGTAGACGGCGCGGTCGCCGAGCAGGTAGCTCTCGGGAACCGCCTTGATGATCTCGCTCGCGCCGGCGCCCTGGATCCACTTGTCGGCGCGGACGATCGCGTTGGCGAGCGCCTGCGCGGTCTTCGGGTTCTTGTCGAGGAACGCCTGCTGCGTGTAGAGGCAGCCGGCGGGCATCGGGCCGCCGAAGACGCGGTCGGCTTCGGCGACGACGCGCGTGTCGGAGACGATCTTCAGGTCGCCCGAGCGCGCCAGCTGCGTGATCACCGGATCGAGATTGGAGATCGCGTCGATCTGGCCGGTGCGCATCGCGCCGACCGCGCCGCTGCCGGCGCCGACGCCGATGATCGAGACGTCGCCCGGCTTCAGCCCCGCCTTGGCGAGCACGAAGTTGGCGAGGATGTTGGTCGACGAGCCCGGCGCGGTGACGCCGAGCTTCTTGCCCCTCAGCTCGGCGAGCGACTTGAAGTTGGGCATCGTCTTCGGATTGACGCCGAGGACGATCTGCGGCGCGCGGCCCTGCAGCACGAACGCGCGCAGCCGCTGGCCCTTGACCTGCATGTTGATCGTGTGCTCGAACGCGCCCGAGGTGACGTCGGCGCTGCCGCCGACGAGCGCCTGCAGCGCGCGCGAGCCGCCGGCGAAGTCGGCGATCGTGACCTCGAGGCCTTCTTCCTTGTAGTAGCCGCGCGTCTCGGCGATCGTGAGCGGCAGGTAATAGAGCAGGTTCTTGCCGCCGACGGCGATCGTCAGCTTCGGCTTTTCGACCGCCTGGGCGCGGACGAGCGCCGGCAGCGCGGCGAGCGCCGGAGCGGCGGCGGCGGCGCGAAGCAGGTGGCGGCGGTGCATTGCGATCTCCTCGGGGCAAGCGGCATTCGGGGGCGGCCACTGTAGCAGCGGGGTCGGCCGTGGCGCGTCCGTAGAATCGCGCGAGATGAGAGCGCGCATCCGGCGCTGGGTCACCTGGGCAGCGCTGGCGCTGGTCGCGTCTTCGCCTGCGCTCGCGCAGCCGCGCCCGACGCTCGCGCCGCCTCCGGCAGCGGCGCCGCCGCCTCCCGAGCTCGCAGCGTCCGCGGCGGCGATGCCGAGCGCGCCGGTGTCGCTGTCGGCGCGCAAGGTCTACGAGCAGGCGCGCTCGCAGCTCGTGCAGATCCGCACCGTGCTGAAGGGGCGCGCCAGCCAAACCTCCGTCGGCTCGGGCTTCTTCGTCACGCCGCAGGGCCACATCCTCACCAACTTCCACGTCGTCAGCGAGGCGGCGCTCAAGCCCGAGCAGCACGACCTCGTCTACGTCACCGCCGACGGCCGCGAGGCGCCGCTCACGATCCTGCAGCTCGACGTGCTGCACGACCTCGCGCTGCTGCGCGCCGGCGACGCCGTCGGCAAGAAGTTCGACGCGCTTCCGTTCCGCCCGGCGAACGAGCCGCTCGCGCAGGGCGAGCGCATCTACTCGCTCGGCAACCCGCTCGACGTCGGTTTCGCGGTCACGCAGGGCACGTACAACGGCCTCGTCAAGCGCAGCTTCTATCCGCAGATCTTCTTCGGCGGCGCGCTCTCGGCCGGCATGAGCGGCGGACCCGCGCTCGACGAGGAAGGCCACGTCGTCGGCGTCAACGTCGCGCGCCGCATCGACGGCGAGCAGGTGAGCTTTCTCGTCCCGGGCGAGTTCGCGAGCGCGCTGCTCGCGCGCGGCAAGGACGCGGCGCCGATCGTCGGCTCGGCGTATCCGATCGTCGACGAGCAGCTGCTCAAGCACCAGGCGGCGCTCACCGACCGCTTCATCGCGCAAGGCTGGAAGGACGCGACGCACCCGCGCTACCACGTCCCGGTGCCGCCCGACGTGTTCATGCGCTGCTGGGGAACGAGCACGGTGTCGCAGACCGGCGGCCTCGACTTCGAGCGCTCCGACTGCGTGATGGACACGCGCATCTTCGTCGGCGACTTCACGACCGGAACGATCAGCCTGCGCCACGAAAGCTACGACGGCACGAAGCTCGGCACGCTGCGCTTCGCGTCGCGCTATTCGGCGAGCTTTCGCAACGAGTCGTTCGTGCGCCTGTCGTCGCAGCACCAGACCAAGCCGCGCTGCGACGAGGACTACGTCGAGCGCGACGGGCTGCCGCTGCGCGCCGTCGTCTGCATGCGCGCGTACAAGAAGCTGCCGCAGCTCTACGACGTCTCGGTCCTCGTCGCGACGCTCGACCAGAGCCAGAACGGCGTGCAGGGCCGCTTCGACGCGCAGGGCGTGAGCTTCGCCAACGCGCAACGGCTCGCGCAGCACTACCTGGACGCGTACCGATGGGTAGCGCCGCACTAGCGCAGCTCGAGGCCGAGGCGAGCGTGCCGAGCGCGCCGCCGGCGCCGGCTCTGCTCGAGGTCATCGACCGCGACGGCCTGGTGCGCCAGTCGTGGCGGATCGAGCGCTGGCCGGTCTCGATCGGCCGTGCGCTCGACAACACGATCGTCCTCAGCGACCCGCACGTCGCCGCCCACCACGCGACGATCGACGTCGTTCCCGGCGACGGCGCGACCCAGGCGACGGTCGTCGTCGCCGCCGGCGAGACGAAGAACGGCGTCGTCCTCGGCCGCCGCGATCGCGTCGCCGGCGGCACGACCCGCGAGATCGCCGACGACGGCCGCGACGTCGAGCTGCAGGTCGGCCGCGCCCAGCTGCGCCTGCGCCTGCCCGGCCATGCGCTCGCCGCCGAGCAGCCGATGAGCGCGGTCGCCGACACCGAGCAGCGCTGGCTGCCGACGCTCGGCGTCGCCGCGGCGGTGCTCCTGTTCGTGCTCGCGGGGACGTGGATCGACACCGATCCCGAGGCGCTCGTGCGCAGCGCCGGCATGACGCTGCTGTCGACGATCGCCGGCGGCGCGATCTGGTGCGGCCTGTGGGCGCTGCTCTCGAAGACGTTCACGCGGCAGAGCCACTTCGGCTGGCACGTCCGCGTCTTCGTCGTCGCGAGCTTCGCGCTGCTCGTGCTCTCGGTCGTTCCGCCGCTGATCGCCTTCGCGTTCTCGTGGCCCTGGGTCACCGACTTCAGCTTCATCGCGGTCTACGCGACGGGGGCGACGGCGATCTACTTCCACCTCCTCGCGGTCGAACCGTCGCGACGGCGGCTGATGCGCGGCGTCGCCGCGACCGGCTTCGTCGTCGGCGTCGCGCTCTCGCTCTGGTTCAACGTCCAGCGCAGCGGGCGCTTCGGCGAGGAGCTCTACATGAACCACCTCTTCCCGCCGCAGCTGCGCATCGCCAGGCCGAAGTCGGTCGACCGCTTCGTCGGCGGGCTCGCGCCGATGCAGGCGATCCTCGACAAGCAGGCCAAGGAGCGCGGCGGCAGCGAAGGCGACGACGCCCGGGGCGACGATGACGAGTGACGCTTCGCGGCGCACGGTGCTCGTCACCGGCGGCAGCCGCGGCATCGGCGCCGCCGCGTGCCGCCTCGCCGCGCGCGACGGCTGGGCGGTCGCCGTCAACTACGCGCGCGACCGTGCCGCCGCCGACGCGGTCGTCGCCGCGATCGTCGCCAGCGGCGGCCGCGCGCTCGCCGTCCAGGCCGACGTCGCGAGCGACGACGACGTGCGCGCGATGTTCGCGACGATCGACGCGGCGCTGCCGCCGCTCGCCGGCCTCGTCAACAACGCCGGCGTCGTCGACCTCGCGTCGCGCGTCGACGCGATGGGCGTCGAGCGGCTGCAGCGGATGTTCGCGATCAACGTCTTCGGCAGCTTCTACTGCGCGCGCGAGGCGATCCGGCGGATGACGACGCGGCCGTCCGCGGGCGCGCCAGGCGGCCACGCCGGCGGCGCGATCGTCAACGTCTCGTCGGCCGCCGCGAAGCTCGGCGGGCCGGGGCAGTACGTCGACTACGCGGCGGCCAAAGGCGCGATCGAGACCTTCACGATCGGACTCGCGAAGGAAGTCGCGGGCGAAGGCATCCGCGTCAATGCCGTGCGGCCGGGGATCATCGCGACCGACATTCACGCCTCGGGAGGCGCACCCGGCCGCGCCGAGCAGATGGCGCCGCAGCTGCCGCTGCGCCGCGCCGGCACCGCCGACGAGGTCGGCGAGGCGATCGTCTGGCTGCTGTCGGAGCGGTCGAGCTACACGACCGGATCGATCGTCGAGGTCACGGGAGGCCGCTAGCCGCGACGCGCGCGGCCGCGACCGACGCGGCGGTCACGCAACCTGGCGCTGGCTGGCCGCTACGTCGGCCGGCTCGGGAACCCAGGCGCGGGCGCCGGGAACGAGCGTCGAATGCGCGCGTTTCGATCGCAGCAGCGGGTAGAACATCTCGACGTACCAGCGTTCCTTGCCGAACGCGCGGTCGTCCGGCAAGCCCACCGCGGCCGGATAGCGGCGGGTGATCTTCGCGGTGCCGAAGAGCACGTCCCAGAAGAACAGCAGGTTGCCGAAGTTGCCGATGTAGTGGCCGATGCCGTCGTCGTTGGTGAGCGCGTGGTGGCCCCAGTGGGTGGCCGGCGTCGACACCGTGCGCTCGACGATCCAGGCGAGCGGACGCAAGGCCGGCACGCGGTAGAGCGGCTCGTCCCAGCGCACCGCGCTGTGCGCGCCGAGGATGACGGCGAGCTTGACGACGATGTAGACGAGGTACGCGGTGCCGAGCCCGAGATAGATCAGGACTCCCGAGATCCACAGTCCCGGCATCATCAGGTAGTAGAAGAAGTTGTTGCGGTAGGTGATGCGGATGCTCATGTAGTGCGCCGAGTGGTGGGCCCGGTGCAGAGGCCAGAGCAGCGGCGTGTGCGACACCCGATGCCACCAGTACTGGGTCAGGTCGTCGCCGACGAGGAGGATCGCCGTCATCGCCCACCACGGCAGCGACGCCCACGCATCGCGCTGCGCGGGCATCGCGAGCGCGCAGAGCTTGCCGGTCACGGCGAACGCCAGCGGCTGTGCGACGGCGAGCAGCGCGACGAACATGAACGCCTCGAGCTTGGCGTCGTCGGGCGTGGCGTGGAACTCCTTGTGCCTCCCCGAGGCGAGCTCGAGGACGGCGAACGCGAGGATGATCGCGACGAGCGCGGCGCTTTGGATGACGGTCACTGTTGTCTCCCGGCTTCCGGTCCGGGCGCGATTCTTCGGCCGCTGCGCGAGTGAGTCCAATGCATAATGAAGGCAGATTCGATGCACCCGCTGCATTCGCAATGGACCTCCGACGCTGGACGCACGTCGTCGCCGTAGCCGATTGCCGCAGCTTCGTCCGTGCCGCGGAGCAGGTCCATCTCACCCAGCCGGCGTTGACGCGCAGCATCCAGGCCGCCGAATCCGAGCTCGGGCTGCGGCTCTTCGACCGTCGCTCCAACGACGTCGCACCGACGCCGGCCGGCGAATTCGTCGTCGCCCGCGCGCGCCAGCTCGTCTTCGACAGCCGATGCGTCGAGCGCGACGTCGAGCTCTACCGCGATCGCCGACTCGGCGACGTGGCGTTCGGGGTCGGGCCGTTTCCCGCGGCCACGTTCGTCGCCCCGCTGCTGGCGGCGATTCGCCGCGCCCACCCGACGATCGCGGTGCGCGTCGAGATCGCGAACTGGCAGCTGCTCGTCGAACGCCTGCAGCGCGAAGAGCTCGAGTTCTTCGTCGCCGACACGCGCGATCTGCCGGCCGACCCGCTGCTGCACGTCGCGCCGTTGGCGCCCGAGCCGGGCGGCTTCTACGTGCGCGCCGAGCACCCGCTGCCGCAGCGAAAGGCCGTCTCGCTGCAGCAGGTGTGGTCGCACGGCGTCGCCTCGGTTCGACTTCCGGGCGAGGTCCGCGCCGCGCTCGCGCGCTTGCTCGGCGTCGCTCCCGCCGCGCTCTCGCTGGCGCTCGAATGCGACGACCTTCAGGTGCTGAAGTCGACGGCGCTCGCGTGCGACCTCGTGCTCGCGGCGCCGCATCGCGCGGTCGCGAGCGAGGTCGCCGCAGGCGCGCTGCGCGCGCTTGCCGTCGCCGATCTGCCGCCGCTCTTCTCGCTGCCCGGCGTCGTCACGCTGCGCGGGCGAACGCCGTCGCCGATGGCCGAGCACGTGATCGGCATGCTGCCGGCCGCGCCGGCGGCGGCGAAGCGCGCGCGGCCGCGAGGGCGCACGCCGCGCGAGCGCCCACGGCAGGCGGGCGGCTGACGATCAGGTTGCAGCCATCTCCGCGAGCGCATCGAGCAGCGCCGTCGCGGCGCGCTTCTCCGCCGCGCTCGCGATGCCGAGGTACGGTTCGAGCGTGAAGCGCGCCTCGGAGTGCACGGAATCCCACATCGCCCGCGCCGGCACGCGCGCCTTCAGGTCGCTGAACTCCGCGATGAGCGCGCCCGACGTGTCGGCGAGGCGCTGCGCGGCGACCGCTTCGAGGACGCGCAGCTCGATCTGACCGACCACCGACCAGAAGTCCGGGCTCTCGCTCGCCGCGCGCGAGAGCGACTCCTGCACCGCACGCATGCGGTCGACCGCGAGCTCGGCGGGACGCCGCTCGAGGAACGCGAGCCTGAGCTCGGCGCTGATGCCGTTCTTGGCCGGGTAGTAGAGATTGTCGGCGTTCGCCTCGCGCGCGAGCCGCTCGGCGTTGCCGTAGTGCAGCGCCATCGCGCGCAGCGCGGCGAGGCGATCGCCCGCGGCGACCTGCTGGCGCGCGCGCGTGCCGCGCCCGTCCGCGCGCGACGCGTCGGCGCGGCTTTCGATCATGACGAGCCGCTTGTACGCCGAGCCGAGCAGCGCCTCGCGCTCGACCGTCGGCTGGATGTCGACGAGCTTGCCGAGGCGCGCGATCGCTTCCTCGACGTCGCGGCGGCCCGCGGTCGCGTCGGGGTTCGACTCGCCGCGGCGCGCGAGCTGGTTGCCGAGCTCCTCGGCGGCCTTGAACGAAGCGCTGCCGTCGTCGGCGTGCACCGCGGTGCGGTACCACTCGATCGCCTTGTCGACATCGCGCGCGTCGGCATACGCGAGGCCGAACGCCTCGGCGACGGCGCCCATCGTGCCCCACAGCGGCGCGAACTTCTCCTCGAGGAAGCGGATCTTGTCGCGCTGCGCCTGCGCCTGGATCTTCTGCCGCGCCGGATCGACGTCGCCGCCGAAGCGCAGGCGGATCGAGATCGTCTCGAGCGCGAGCGTCAGCGCCGGCGGCGACGAGACGCCGGCGAACTCGTCGGTCGGAAGCGCGGTCTGGCGCTGCGCGTCGCCGACGTCGCGCTGCCACGTCCAGCCGGGGTCGCCGTAGCACTGGTACGCCGACCAGGTGTTGCCGCCATCGCCGCCGCGCCACGCCGCGGTGCGCGCCGTCGCGACCGCGTCGATGAAGCGGCTGCCGGAGAGCAGCGCGTCGTAGAAGGTCGTCGCGAACAGCTCGGCCGGCTTGTCCTCGACCGCCCAGCCGGCCGCGATCACGCAGCGCACGCCGACCTCGATCAGCGCCTCGGCGATCGTCGCCGCGAACTCGGCGCGGTCGTACGGCGCGAGCACGGTCTTCGCGTCGAGCGCGGCGAGGTGGCAGCAGTTGAGGAAGACGAGCTCGGGAACGACGCGCATCGCCTTCACCTCGGCGGCGCCGAGGTACGTGCCGCCGGAGAGGACGACGCCGCCGTCTGGACCCGGCGCGCCGTGGCCGGCGACGTGGACGATCCGGTACGGCTGCTCGAAGAGCGCGTTGATGACGTTGCGCGCGTCGTCGTTGCCGGTCGTGAGCGCGCGCACGCGCGCCGCGTCGACGCCGGCCGGCCCCGACGTCAGCCGCGTCGCGACCGCGACCGCCTCGGCGCGCGCGCCGGGCAGCGGCGGGTACATCGACTCGTCGACCATCGGCTCGCCGATGACGAGGATGCCGCCGTCGGCATTGGCGTCCGAGACGCGGGCGCGGAAGTCGGTCGTGCGAAGCTTTCTCAGCAGCTTGCTGCGGATCGCCCACGGCCGCGGGTCGCTTCCCGCGAGCTCGTCGGACGACGTGTCGAGCACCTCCCACGGCAGCGCCGCGGTGCCGGGCTCGAGCTCGATCACCATCTCGCTCGTGCCGCCGAGGAACGGCTCCATCTCGACCGGCACCAGCAGGTCGAACAGCGTGCGGCCGATCTGCGGATCGCGATTGGCGTCGTTGGAGGCCTTCGCGACGAGCTCCTTGACGAGCGACGTCTGCGTCTGCTGCGCGCGCACCTCGGTGCGCGCGCGCTTGGTGTCGAGCGTGTAGGTGATCGTCGGCGCGCCGTTGTCGGGCTTGCCGACCGTCGCGCTGATGAAGTCGTACGACGCGCCGCGGTAGCTCGAGTCGAGCGAGCGGCGCAACGCGCCGGCGCCCGACTGCACGAAGCCGACGACCTTCAGCTGGCTCGGCGCCGCGGTCGCCTGCACCTGCAGCGCTCGCCAGGCGTCGCTCGCGCGGTCGAGATAGAACTCGACGAGGACGAGCCTGCCGACCTGCGGCCAGCCGCCGTCGTGCAGCCTCTGGTTCGCCTCCCACGTTCCCTGCGCGACGAGCTGCGCCGCGCTGCCGGCGCTGATGCCGGTGCCGCCGCTGCCGATCAGCGTCGCCGCGAGCTCGAACTCGGCGGGCGCGCCACCCTCCTTCTCGGCGAGGCGCTGCGCGTACGCGATCACCGCCTGGCGGACCGTGTAGACGAGGTCGACCGCGCGCAGCTTGCCCTCCTCGCCGAGGCCGGCGACGATGACCGCGAGCGGCCGCGCCATCGCGAGCACGTTGTCCGGGTCCTTGCGGACGTTGCCGAAGATCTGGTGCGTGCCGACGCCTTCGGGATACAGGCCGGCGGCGAGCGAGCGGCTCATCGCGCGGCTGACGAGCCGGTCGACGACGGCCTCGGTCCCGGTCAGCGCGAGCGAGCGGTAGTGGCCGACGACGAGCGGCTGGTGGACGAACTTGAGATCGGCGTTGAGCACCGAGACGTGCAGCGCGCGGCCGGCGCTCGTCGTTCGCGCGACGTCGGCCGGCGCGCGCGCGCCGCCGCCGAGCACGTCGGCCGGCGTCGACGGCGGCGACGAGAGCTGGGCGCCGCG
>JASLGD010000565.1 GCA_030150305.1 Caldimonas sp.
CACCAGGTTTCGCATCCCCGGCCGCAGGTAGCGCGCGCTGGGCGACGCGCGCCAGTAGGCCACGTCGACGCCGTTCGGGATGATCGTCGATTGGAAGTCGGCGTAGCGCCGCATCGACTGCGACGTCGCCTCCGACACGGCGATGACCGCGGAGGCGCGGCGAAACACCCAGCGGTAATACGCGGCGATCCGGTGGCGCCAGGGCGCGTCCGGGAAAGATGCGTTGTGCAGGGTCAGCACCTTCGGCCCATGGAACATCGAGAGTCCCCAGAGCGCCAGCCCGGGATCGCAGGGGCCGTGGATGTTCAGGAGGTCGAACTGCCCCTGCTTGAGCGCGCGATAGAACCTATAGGCCGAGATCGGCCCCAGCGTCGCCTGCGTGAAGGTGCCGCCCGTCCGAAACGTGCGGGCGCGCCCGACGCGAACGACGCCGCGCTCTGCGTCGTCGGGACCGGGGCGAACCGCGGCCGCAGGTCGGCCCGTCAGGATCGTGACCTCGACCCCCTGCCGGTCGAGCAGGTTGCGCAGGTGCAGCACGTGCTCCTGAATGCCCCCCAGCGTGGGGAAGTAACTCTCGGCCACGATTCCGACGCGGAGAGGTCGCATGAGCCCGCTAGATCGCCTTAGCGTAGCGGCCCGGTCCGGGTCAAGCCCCCGCCAGAAATGAGACCTTCGCATTCGGCGTATTTTGCTGGTTGTCGCTTCTCAGTTCCCGGAATCGTCCCGCGCATAGATCTCGAGCTCGGCGGTGGAGAAGACGCGGTGGTAGCGCGCCGGGACGAGCGCCCGTGCTTCGGACGGCATGGCCCAGGTGAGGAGGTGGCTGAAGCGCGGCTCGGCCTCGCGCCAGAAACCGCTCCAGAGCTCGCGCCACGCCGCTCGACACGACGGGTCGTCGACGGATTGCCCGAGCCGCTTGCAAGCATCCGCCGGCGTGCCGTTGCGCTCCGCGAACCGGTCGAGCGCCGGCGGGATCAGCTTGCCTGGCGGAAAATCCCGGTAGGTGATCGGGTAGGTGCGCTCGACGCCGAACACCAGCGGGCCCGAGGCGTCCTTCGCGACGGTGTAGTAGCCCCAGGCGTGCGTCAGGCTGGCGGTGAAGTAACTGGTCTTGCTGCGGTTGAACACGAGCGACAGCAGCGTCGCGTGCTCGGGCACGGCCTCAATCCCGGCCGTGAACGCGGCCCGGTCGCGGTCCAGCCTCACGTAGTCGACGCCGAGGACAGCCGAAAACGCGAGCGCCGAGGCCGCCAGCGCGGCCGTGACCGGTCGCGGCAACCGGTCGGGGAGCCGCAACAGGAGCCCCGCCCAGATGAACGGCACCAGACGGCAGTTGAGATAGTTCCAATTGCTGAGCATCGTCGGCAACGCCACATATGCGAAGCCGAGACAGAGCAGCGCGGCGCGCGAGAAGAACGGGGGTTCGACCGACCGCCGCCGCCCGGCCCAGGCGAAGACCGGCAAGAGCAGCGCCGGGACGGCGGTCACGGCGCCCCACCGGCTGAGCGCGCCCGAGACATCGAGCCACAGATGCTCCAGGTTCTCCCACGGGTTGAGGTACAGGAAAGCCGCCGCGGCCGCCGTGGAGTGCACCGACTTGATCAGGTGATGCTGCGCCGCCAGCGCAGCCAGCAGGCCCGCAGGCGCCAGCGGCCCGAGCAGAGTGACGGCGGACACGGCTCGCTCCCGCCAGCTCGCGCGCATCGCGGCGGTGAGCGCGACGAGCGCGCCCACCACCGCGAGCGGGAAGGGGTGCGCGTACCAGACCGCGCCCGCCAGGAGCGCGACCGCGGTACCCCGCGAAAGGCTCGGACGCGCCCGTTGCCGATCGACCGCCACCAGCAAGAACAGCGCGAGCGCGAAGGCGAACGCGAAGTTCAGGAAGCCCATGGACACCGAGAAGCTGTGAACCAGAGGCCAACCGAACAGCATCGCGACGGGGAGCGCGCGCCGCCCCGCGAAGTGGAGGACGAACGACGGCAGCGCGACGGCGTTTGCCGCCAGCACGAGCGCCACGAAGACGCGCGCCGACCCGAACAGGCCGTATTTGCCGAACGCCACGAACCAGAGCGTGAGCAGCGCGTTCGACTTGAAGAGGCCGTTGAACGTGAACTCCGGAAACAGGTCGGGGTGCGCCACGATGTGGGCGGTGGCCACGTGATTGGGCAGGTCCTGAAGCGGCGGCAACGGCACCAGCAACAACGGCCAGGCCGAGAGCACGAAGAGCCCCGCCCCCATCAGCAACGTCAGCCGGAGGTCCGAGAGGCCGGCGAGCCCCTCGACCGAAGCGCGGGAGCCGCCCGCTGCTGCCGGACCGGACGCCGCCTCCGGACGAGGCGCGTTCAACGCTTCCACACCTGCTCGTATATCATTGGCCCGCGCCCAGAATGCAGGGAACAACGGCCGAGCACGGAGAACAGGGCACGCCGAGCGCAACGGCGCGCGCTGCGGCACAGCGGGCCCACGAGACGGCAGCGAGCGGCGATGGATTCCTGCTGGGCACGATCACCGCGCTCCTGGTCGCGCGCGTTCCCCTCCTCTTCACCCGGGCCATCGACAACGACGAGTTCGAG
>JASLGD010000572.1 GCA_030150305.1 Caldimonas sp.
GTGCGCTCGACGCTGGGGCAGCACCTGGTCGATGTCGAGTCTTCCGACCACCACACGGTCAAGCCGTGGCTGTCTTCGAAGCTCGACTTCTCGCCGCCGGTCGACGAGCTCGGCATCCCCGGCTCGTCCTTCCTCGGCGGCCGGGTGGACTATCTCGACGGTCATCCGGTTGCCGCCCTGGTCTATCGGCAAGGTCAGCATGTCGTCAATGCCTTCGTGTGGCCCGCGAGTGGCAGGGACAGCGAGCCTCGTTTCACGCAGGAGCGTGGCTTCCAGACCGCTCACTGGTCGAGCGCGGGGATGACTCACTGGGTCATCTCCGACGTGAACCCGCAGGAGTTCCAGGCTGTGGTCGGCGCGCTGCGCGCGCGCGCTGCCGGCCACTGATGGCGCAATCGCCGGGCCGGAGCGTGGCTGCAGCACGCCCCGAAGCGTTATTGAGTGGGATGCCTAGCCCTGGCGGCTGTCGAATCTGTCGAGGTTCATCACCTTGGTCCACGCAGCGACGAAATCGTCGACGAACTTCCCTTGGGCGTCTGCCGCGGCGTAGACCTCGGCCAGCGCCCGCAATTGCGCGTTGGAGCCGAAGACAAGATCGACCCGCGTGGCGGTCCACTGGAGCTCCCCGCTCTTGCGGTCGCGACCCTCGAAAGTGCCCGCATCTGCGGAAGTCGCGTTCCACGCCGTCCTCATGTCGAGCAGGTTGACGAAGAAGTCGTTGCTGAGCGTGCCGGGACGCCTCGTGAGGACGCCGTGCTTCGTTGCATCGACGTTGGCACCCAGCACGCGCAGGCCGCCGATCAGCACCATCATCTCGGGCGCCGTCAGCGTCAGCAGCTGCGCCTTGTCGATCAGCAGCGCTTCGGCCGGCACGCTGTAGCGGCCCTTCAGGTAGTTGCGGAAACCGTCGGCGACCGGCTCGAGCGGCGCGAACGAAGCGACATCGGTCTGCCCTTGCGAGGCGTCCATGCGCCCCGGCGTGAAGGGCACGGTGATCTGCTGGCCCGCGCTCATGGCGGCCTTCTCCACAGCCGCACAGCCGGCCAGCACGATCATGTCGGCAAGGGAGATCCGCTTGCCACCCGAGGCCAGGCGGTTGAATCCGGCGCGGATCTCTTCGAGCGTCTTCAACACCTGCGCGAGACGCTCAGGCTGGTTGACCGCCCAGTCCTTCTGCGGCGCAAGGCGAATCCGCGCGCCGTTCGCGCCGCCGCGCTTGTCGGAGCCACGAAAGGTTGAGGCCGACGCCCACGCGGACGACACCAGATCGGCGACGCTGAGACCCGAGGCGAGCACGCTCTGCTTGAGCGACTCGACATCTTGCGCGTCGACAAGCGCGTGGTCGTCCGCGGGGATCGGGTCCTGCCAGATGAGTTCTTCGGCAGGGACCTCGGGGCCGAGGTAGCGCGCGCGCGGTCCCATGTCGCGGTGGGTGAGCTTGAACCACGCACGAGCGAAGGCGTCGGCGAACTGATCGGGATGTGCGAGGAATCGTCGCGCGATCTTCTCGTAGGCAGGATCGAGCCGGAGCGAGAGGTCGGTCGTGAGCATCGTCGGCGCCAGACGCTTGCTCGGGTCGTGCGCATGCGGGATCGTGCCGGCCCCGGAGGCGCCCTTGGCCCGCCACTGCTGCGCGCCGGCCGGGCTCGTCGTCAGCTCCCATTCGAAGCCGAACAGGTTCTCGAGGAAGTTGTTGCTCCATTTCGTCGGCGTCTTCGTCCACGTCACCTCGAGGCCGCTCGTGATCGTGTCGGCTCCTTTGCCGCTGCCGAAGCGATTGCGCCAGCCGAAGCCCTGCTCCTCGAGTCCGCTCGCCTCCGGCTCCTTGGCGACGTGCGCTGCGGCTGCGGCGCCGTGCGTCTTGCCGAACGTATGGCCGCCGGCGATGAGGGCGACCGTCTCCTCGTCGTCCATGGCCATGCGGCCGAAGGTCTCACGGATGTCGCGCGCGGCGGCTATCGGGTCGGGGTTGCCGTCGGGGCCTTCGGGGTTGACGTAGATGAGCCCCATCTGCACGGCCGCGAGCGGGTTCTCGAGGTCGCGCGATTCCGGCACCTTGGTGTCGTCGTCCTTGACGAGCACGCCGTGCGCCTCCTCCACGCCCGGTGAGCCCTGCGAATAGCGGATGTCGCCGCCGAGCCACTTCGTCTCGCGGCCCCAGTACACGTCGAGGTCGGGCTCCCACACGTCGGCTCGGCCGCCGGCGAAGCCGAACGTCTTGAATCCCATGCTCTCGAGCGCGACGTTGCCGGCAAGGACCATGAGGTCGGCCCAGGAAATCATCTGGCCGTATTTCTGCTTGATCGGCCACAGCAGCCGGCGCGCCTTGTCGAGGTTGACGTTGTCCGGCCAGCTGTTGAGCGGCGCGAAGCGCTGCTGACCGCGGCCCGCGCCGCCGCGGCCGTCACCGATGCGATAGGTGCCGGCGCTGTGCCAGGCCATGCGGATGAAGAGGCCGCCGTAGTGGCCGAAGTCGGCCGGCCACCACTCCTGCGAGTCGGTCATCAGCGCCAGCAAGTCTGCCTTGATGGACGCCAGGTCGAGGCTCTTGAAGGCTGCGGCGTAGTCGAACTCGGCGCCCATCGGATCGGACTTGCTCGAATGCTGGTGCAGCAGGTCGAGCCGGAGCGAATCCGGCCACCAGTCGCGGTTGGTGGTGCCGCCGCCGGCGGTCTGATGGAACGGGCACTTGGCTTCGGTACTCATGAAAGATGTCTCCCTGGTCTGTGGCGGACAAGGTCAGTGTGTGCGATCGAATGGCTCGTTGCATTGCAGGTTGTCAATCGACGGGATAGGCACAGCCTCGCCACTCGACATCGCACACGTCGAAACGCCCAGGCTCAGAAGAAGTACTGCGCCGAGGCCTGGAGTCGGTTGAGGGTCCCCGTGTCCCCGCCCTGGACCGCGCGACTGGCGTGGATGTACTCGACTCCGAAATTCGTCTGGGGCACCGGACTCCAGATCAGGTTCAGGTGCGCCGAATCGGCGCGCTTGTTCACCGTGCCGGCGGTGATCTCCGGGTTCGATGCACCGACGGCCGACAGGGCCACGGTCGAGCGCAGCGTCGGTGTCCAGAAGTGCCGGTACGCCGCCATCACGAGCCACTGGCGCGGCAGCTCGAGGTGGCCGTCTGTGTCGACGATCGCGTCGGAGAGAAAGCCGATTGAATAGCGACCGATGGCGTTGCCGGCGTACGCCGAAACGCGCGCATCGTCCTTGCCGTAGGTCGGGATCAC
>JASLGD010000042.1 GCA_030150305.1 Caldimonas sp.
TCGGCATGGGCGCCACCTTCGGCGGCGTCTCGGGCGTGCTCTTCGCGAGCTTCCAGGGCTTCATCTCGCCGGAATCGTTCAGCCTGCAGGAGTCGGTGATGATCGTGGCGATGGTGGTGCTGGGCGGCATCGGCCACCTGCCGGGCGTCATCGTCGGCGCGCTGCTGCTCGCGGCGCTGCCCGAGGTGCTGCGCTACGTCGCCGGGCCTCTGCAGCAGATGACCGACGGCCGCCTCGACGCGTCGATCCTGCGCCAGCTGCTGGTCGCGCTCGCGATGATCGGGATCATGCTGTCGCGGCCGCGCGGCCTGTGGCCGTCGCCCGAGCACGGCAAGGTCGGCGCACGGCCGTCGCCGCCGCAGGCGACGTCGACGCCGGGCGCGCTCGACGGCGAGCTGCCGGAAGCCATCCACGCGCACCTCTCGCCGGCGCGCCAGATTCCGCCGGCAGCGACGCACATCGCGCCGACCGAATGACGATGGCCGAGCCGATCCTTCGCGTCGCGTCGGTCTCCAAGCGCTTCGGGGGCCTGCAGGCGCTCTCCGACGTCGGCATCACGATCGAGCCGGGTCAGATCTACGGCCTGATCGGTCCCAACGGCGCCGGCAAGACGACCTTCTTCAACGTGCTCACCGGCCTCTACGCGCCCGACTCGGGAACCTTCGAGCTCGGCGGCAAGCCGTACCGGCCGAGCGCCGTCCACGAGGTCGCGAAGGCCGGAATCGCGCGGACGTTCCAGAACATCCGCCTCTTCGCCGACATGACGGCGCTCGAGAACGTCATGGTCGGCCGCCACGTGCGGACGCACTCGGGCCTGCTCGGCGCCGTGCTGCGGACGAAGTCGTTCCGGAGCGAGGAGGCGGCGATCGCGAAGCGCGCGCGCGAGCTGCTCGAGTACGTCGGCATCGCCGGCTTCGCCGAGTACAAGGCGCGCACGCTCAGCTACGGCGACCAGCGCCGGCTCGAGGTCGCGCGCGCGCTCGCGACCGACCCCAAGCTGATCGCGCTCGACGAGCCCGCGGCGGGAATGAACACGACCGAGAAGGTGACGCTGCGCGCGCTGATCGACCGCATCCGCAACGACGGCCGCACGATCCTGCTCATCGAGCACGACGTCAAGCTCGTCATGGGCCTGTGCGATCGCGTCACCGTGCTCGACTACGGCAAGCAGATCGCCGAGGGAACGCCGGCCGACGTGCAGCGCAACGAGAAGGTCATCGAGGCGTATCTCGGCGCCGGTCACACGGCGCACTGACGATGACGACGGCAACGGCGACAGCGGGGCAGGCAGGCACGGCGGGCGCGGCGACGGCGCTGCTGCGCGTCAACGGCCTCAAGGTCGCGTACGGCGGCATCCAGGCGGTCAAGGGCGTCACCTTCGAGGTCCGCGACGGCGAGCTCGTCACGCTGATCGGCGCCAACGGCGCCGGCAAGACGACGACGCTGAAGGCCGTCACCGGCACGCAGCCCGCGGCCGGCGGCGAGATCGAGTTCCTCGGCCGGAACATCCGCGGCCAGGGCGCGTGGGACCTCGTCAAGCAGGGCCTCGTCATGGTTCCCGAAGGCCGCGGCGTCTTCGCGCGGATGACGATCGTCGAGAACCTGCAGATGGGCGCCTTCGTGCGCACCGACGCAGCCGCGATCGCCGGCGACATCGACCGCGTCTTCACGATCTTCCCGCGCCTGAAGGAGCGCCGCAACCAGCTCGCCGGCACGATGAGCGGCGGCGAGCAGCAGATGCTCGCGATGGGGCGCGCGCTGATGTCGCGGCCGAAGGTGCTGCTGCTCGACGAGCCGTCGATGGGCCTCTCGCCGATCATGGTCGACAAGATCTTCGAGGTCGTCGAGGACATCCACCGCCAGGGCACGACGGTCCTGCTCGTCGAGCAGAACGCGAGCCGCGCGCTGCAGCTCGCCTCGCGCGGCTACGTGATGGACAGCGGCGAGGTGACGATGGGCGGCGACGCCAAGGCGCTCCTCGCCGATCCGAAGGTTCGCGCCGCCTACCTCGGCGAGTAGCGCCCGCGTCAACGGCGCGAGCGATGAGCGGTCCGGCGTTCCTTCTCGTCGTCACGACGATCGGCAGCGCCGACGAGGCGGCACGGCTCGCGCGCACGCTCGTCGAGCGCGGCCTCGCCGCGTGCGCGCAGATCTCGGCGATCGACAGCTGGTACGCGTGGCACGGCGCGGTCGAGCACGACGCCGAGTGCCGCGTGCTGTTCAAGGTCGCCGCCGACGCCTACGACGCTGTCGAGAGCGCGATCCGCGAGCTGCATTCGTACGAGCTGCCGGCGATCCATGCGATCGCGGTCGAGCGGGCGTGGCAGCCGTACCGCGAGTGGGTCGAGAAGAACTCCTCGACCTGCGCCAGCGCGGAGTCTCCGCGCAGCGGGGTTGACTAAAATCGCGCCGTCATCAAGCGCGAACGCCGCCTCGCACGGACGGGGGTAAGGCGCGAAAAAACCGGAGACCCTGTGCAGCCCCTGTCCACCCGTGCCGATCCGGCTGCAAGCGGCGAGGAGCGCCGCTGCGACGTCCTCGTCGTCGGCGGCGGTCCGGCCGGCTCGACGATCGCGGCGCTGCTCGCCGCCGCCGGCCGCGATGTCGTCCTGCTCGAGAAATCGCACCACCCGCGCTTCCACATCGGCGAGTCGCTCCTGCCCGCCAATGCCGCGCTGTTCGAGCGCCTCGGCGTGCGCGAGCAGGTCGAGGCGATCGGAATGACGAAGTACGGCGTCGAGTTCGTCTCGCCCGACCACGACCATCGCCAGTTCATCGAGTTCAGCGAGGCGTGGGACAAGTCGATGCCGTACGCCTGGCAGGTGCGGCGTTCCGAGCTCGACGAGCTGCTCTTTCGCGACGCCAGGGCCAAGGGCGCGCGCACGTTCGAAGGCCAGCGCGTGCGCGAGGTGGCGTTCGACGCCGACGGTGCGAGGGCCGACGTCGAGCTCGACGACGGCGCGCGGATCTCCTGGCGCGCGCGCTTCGTCGTCGACGCGTCAGGCCGCGACACGCTGCTCGCCAACCAGCTGCGCTGCAAGGAGAAGAACAAGCGGCACAACAGCTCGGCGCTGTACGGCCACTTCACCGGCGCCGAGCGGCTGCCCGGCAAGCTCGAAGGCAACATCACGATCTTCTGGTTCGAGCACGGCTGGTTCTGGTTCATCCCGCTCGTCGACGGGACGACGAGCGTCGGCGCGGTCTGCTGGCCGCACTACCTGAAGTCGCGCAAGAAACCGCTGCCCGAGTTCTTCGCCGACACGATCGCGCTGTGCCCGGCGCTCGCGGCGCGTCTCGCCGGCGCCGCGCTCGTCGACGGCCGCGTCTACGCGACGGGCAACTACTCGTACGCGAGCGCGCAGAGCAGCGGCGAGCGGTTCCTCATGATCGGCGACGCCTACGCGTTCGTCGACCCGGTGTTCTCGTCGGGCGTCTACCTCGCGATGCAGAGCGCGTTCGACGGCGCCAGGGTCGTCGAGGCGGCGCTCGACGGCCGTCGCGACGCGGCGGCGCTCAGGCGCGCGTTCGACCGCGGCGTGCGCCACGGCCCGCGCGAGTTTTCGTGGTTCATCTTTCGCGTCACCAACCCGACGATGCGCGAGTTCTTCATGTCGCCGCAGAACCCGTTTCGCGTCAAGGAGGCGCTGATCTCGCTGCTGGCCGGCGACATCTACGGCAAGACGCCGATCTGGCCGTCGATCCGCGCGCTGAAGGCGCTCTACTACCTCGTCTCGCTCGGCAACCTCGGCCGCACGGTTCGCGCCTGGCGACGCCGCCGGTTCAACATCCGCGACGTCGAGGTCCAGGCACCGTGAGGCGCCCGGCGCGCCCGCGACGCCGTCTCGCCGCGTCGCTCGCCGTGCTCGGCGCCGCCGCGGGCGCGTCGTCGTCGCGCGGCGACGAGATGCCGCTGCCGGCACCGCCCGTCGAGGGACAGGTCACGCGCGCCGGCGCCGACACGGCCGATACGCTGCCGCTCTGGGAGCTCGGCGTCGGCGTCGCCGGCTTTCGCTTCGACGACTATCGCGGGTCGGACCACACCAACACGTACGTGCTGCCGATTCCGTTCGTCGCCTACCGCGGTCCGATCCTGCGCGCCGACCGCGAGGGCGCGCGCGCGGTCCTCTTCGAGGGCCGCAAGCTCACGGTCGACTTGAGCCTCGGCGCTTCGGTGCCGACGAAGAGCCAGGCCGAAGGCGCTCGCAGCGGCATGCCCGACCTCGCCGGCACGTTCGAGATCGGGCCGAGCTTCATCGTCGAGCTGTGGCAGTCGGGCGACCGCAAGTTCAAGCTCGACCTGCGCATGCCGGTGCGCGAGGCGATCACGCTCGAGCGCTCGCCGCGCGCAATCGGCGTCACGTTCTCGCCCAACCTCAACCTCGACATCGGCGGCCTGCCGGGCCGCGGCAACCTCGGCCTGCTCGCCGGGCCGCTGTTCGCCGACCGTCGCTACCACAGCTACTTCTACACCGTCGCTCCCGAGTTCGCGACCGCGGCGCGACCGGCGTACGACGCGCCCGGCGGTTACGCCGGCTGGCGCGCGACCGCGGCGTTCTCGCGCCGCATCGGTGAGAGCATGTGGTTCGGCGCGTTCGTGCGCTACGACGACCTGCACGGCGCGGTGTTCGCGCCGAGTCCTCTCGTCCGCCGTGACAGCACGGTCACCGCGGGCTTCGGAATCTCATGGATCTTCGCGACTTCGAGCCAGCGCGTCCGGGCCGACGACTGAGCGGCGCAGCGACGCAGTCGCCGGCGCTCGTCGACCGGCTGCTGTTCGCGTGCGTGCTCGTCCAGCTCGGCGCGATGTCGCTCGCCTGGAACCTCGTCGCGCCACTGCTCGCGCTCGTCCTCCCGCGCGACGTCCGGGGCCGTCTCGGCCGCAGCGCCATCTCGCACGTGTACCGCTCGTGCTGGGCGAGCGCCGAACGGTTCGGTCTCATGGAGCTCGACACGAGCGCGCTCGATGCGCTGCGCGACGAGCCTGGCGGCCTCATCATCGCCGCCAACCACCCGAGCATGCTCGACGCGCTCGTCGTCGTCGCCCGACTGCCGCGCGGCGTCTGCGTGATGAAGGCCGAGCTGCTGCGCAACGTCTTCCTCGCCGGCGGCGCGCGACTCGCGCAGTACATCCGCAACGACGTCGGTCGCGGCATGGTCCGCGACGCCGTCGCCAGCCTGCGCGAAGGCAACCAGCTCGTCCTCTTCCCCGAGGGAACGCGCACGGTGACGTCGCCGATCAACGCGTTCAGGCCGGGCATCACGCTGATCGCGCACCTCGCCGCGGTGCCGATCCAGACGGTCGTGATCGAGACGTCGTCGCCGTACCTCGCCAAGGGCTGGCCGCTGCTGAAGCCGCCGCCGGTGCCGGTGCGCATGCGCGTGCGCCTCGGCCGGCGCTTCGCCGCCGAGGCCGACCACCGCGCGCTGCTGCAGCGGATCGAGCGCTACTTCGCGGAGGAGCTCGCGCGGTGAGCGCGCCGATGTCGGCGACGCACGTCGTCGTCATCCCGAGCTTCGACACCGGGCCGCTCGTCTATTCGACGGTCGCGGCCGCGCGCGCGGCGTGGTCGCCGGTGTGGGTCGTCGTCGACGGCAGCACCGACGGCACTGCGGAGGGGCTGCGCTCGCTCGCCGCCGCCGACGCCGGCCTGCGCGTCGAGGTCCTCGCCAGGAACTCGGGCAAGGGCGCTGCCGTGCTGCATGCGCTCGAGGCGGCGCGTGCGGCCGGATTCACGCACGCGCTGACGATGGACGCCGACGGCCAGCATCCGGCCGACCTGATCCCTGCGTTCATGGCCGAATCGTCGGCGCACCCCGACGCGATGATCCTCGGCCGCCCGGTGTTCGACGCCTCGGCGCCGCTGCTGCGCGTGCGCGGCCGGCGCGTCTCGAACGCGTGGACCAACCTCGAGACGCTCGGCGCCGGCATCGCCGACTCGCTGTACGGCTTTCGCGTCTATCCGATCGCCCCGCTCGTCGACGTCATGCGCACCCAGCCGTGGATGCGCCGCTTCGACTTCGACACCGAGGCCGTCGTCCGCCTTGCCTGGCGCGGCGTGCGGCCGATCAACGTCGACGCGCCGGTGCGCTACCTGCGCGCCGAAGAGGGTGGCGTCTCGCACTTCCGCTACGGCCGCGACAACGCGCTGCTCACCTGGATGCACCTGCGCCTGATGATCGGCTTCGTGCTGCGGCTGCCGTCGCTCGTCGCGCGCAAGCTCGCGCACCGGCTGCCGTTCGTCGAACGCTGAGTGCGCAGGTGCTTTACCTCGCGTTGCAAGACGCGGGCTTGCCGCGTCGGATCGCGTCCGCCAGAATCGCGCCGCGGCGCCAGGAGACCGCGATGAAAGGGAGACAGATGGCTACGATCAGGATGCTCGCGGCAGCGCTCGCCGCAACGCTGCTGCCGTCGCTGGTGCTCGCGCAGGCGAGCGCGCCGATGGGCGTGGAACGGCCGACGACGGGAACGCCAGGCAAGGGATCGACGACGACCCGCGCCGAGCGCAAGAAGGAGACGGTCGAAGCGCAGAAGGCGCACGAGCTGACGCCGGCGGGCGGTGGCACGGCGCCGGTCGCGAAGTCGACGAAGAAGCAGTCGTCGAAGTCGCGCAAGCAGGTCAAGGAGGAGACGATGGAGGCCCGCAAGAAGGGCGAGCTCGTTCCGGCAGGAGGCGGCGGCCCGGCACCTTCGAAGTGAGCGCTGGTCGCCGCCCGGACGGCGACGCCACACCTGCCGCCGCGGCGAGTGCGCGTTTCTTGTCATCGCCCGGTGCGTCGGCGAAGATCAGCGTTGCGGCGAATCGACCGCGCTGAAGGACAGTTCCCATGGTTCGACTCAGAATCTTCGCAGCGGCGGTCGCCGCAATGGTGGCGCCGTCGCTCGCGCTCGCGCAGGCGAGCGCTCCGAGCTCGCGCGCCGACGTCAAGGCGGAGACGCGCGCAGCCGAGAAGGCAGGCAAGCTGACGCCGGCGGGCGAGGGGGCGACGCCGACGAGCGGAACGCCCGGCAAGGGCTCGACGACGACGCGCGCGGAGCGCAAGGCGGCGACGCTCGAAGCGCGCAAGAAGCACGAGCTCCAGCCCGCGGGCTCGACGCAGGAATACGACAAGGCGGTCGCCAAGCAGAAGAGCACGAAGACCCGCGCCGAGCGCAAGGCCGAGACGCAGGAAGCGCGCAAGAAGGGCCAGCTCGCTCCGGCCGGCGAAGCGCCCGGCGGCCCGCCGAAGTGATGCGCACGCGCCGCTGCGGCTCGCCGCGGCGGCCGAGACCAGCGCGCGGCAGCTCGCCGCGGCGGCTCAGACCATCGCGCCGTTGATCGAGACGATCTGGCCGCTGATGTAGGCGGCGTCGTCCGAAGCGAGGAACGCGACGAGCGCCGCGACCTCGCTCGCCTTGCCGGCGCGCTTCATCGGCACGAGTCGTTCGATCGTCGCGCGGTCGAACGTCCCGCTCGCCATGCCCGCGTCGACGATCCCCGGCGCCACCGCGTTGACCGTGACGCCACGGCTCGCGAGCTCGAGCGCGAGCGCCTTCGTCGCGCTGTTGAGCGCGCCCTTCGCCGCGGCGTAGTTCACCTGGCCGCGGTTGCCGGTCAGCGCTGCGACCGACGACACGTTGACGATCCGGCCCCAGCGCGTCCGCACCATCGGCAGCACGAGCGGCTGGGTGACGTTGAAGAAGCCGTGCAGCGAGACGTCGATGACCCGATGCCACTGCTCGGAGCGCATGCCGGGAAAGACGGCGTCGTCGTGGACGCCGGCGTTGTTGACGACGATCTGCACCGGTCCGCCCGCGAGCAGCCGCTCGCACGCGGCGCGCGCGGCAGCGGCGTCGGTGACGTCGAACGCGATCGCCTCGGCACTGCCGCCGGCAGCGGCGATGCGCGCCGCGACGGCGCGCGCCGCGTCGATCCTGCCGTTCGCGTGGGCGACGACGTGGACGCCGTCGCGGCCGAGACGTTCGGCGATCGCCTCGCCGAGCGCGCCGCTCGCTCCCGTCACGAGGGCGCGTCGCATCGTGGCCGGTGCTTTGCTCATCGTGCGCGGCGCTTCGCTCATCGTGCCGGGCGCTTCACTCAACGTGCGGGGCGCTTCGCTCATCGTGCCGGGCGCTTCACTCATCGGGCGCCCGTCGTCGCGTCGAGGACGACGGTGGCGCGCCCCGCCGCCAGCTCGCGGCCGCCGTGGCGGACGCTGAATGCGTAGAGGATGCGGCTGTCGTCGGCAGCGTGCCGCTCGGCGGCGACGACGAGCACGTCGG
Organism: Caldimonas sp.; assembly: GCA_030150305.1. Lineage (GTDB taxonomy): Bacteria > Pseudomonadota > Gammaproteobacteria > Burkholderiales > Burkholderiaceae_C > Schlegelella_A. The sequence goes on from JASLGD010000042.1 coordinate 8,261, forward strand.
GGTCGACCGCCGGCAGGTCGTCGAGCCGCCAGCACGCGAGGCGCACGTCGCGCGCGCTCGCGAGCATGCCGGGCGCCGCGCTGCGTCGCGCCGCGGCGCCGCCGAGCGCGCCATGCAGCGCCATCGCCTGCGCCGCGTACTCGATCGCCGCGCTCGCCAGCAAGCCGCTCGCGCTGCGCAGCGGATGGTGCGGATCGCGGTGGTTGACGGCGACGCATTCGATTGCGTCGGCGCTCCATCCGGTCATCCGCTCGAGCAGGCACATCGCGCCGGCGTGCGGGATGCGTGCGGCGATGCCGGCGCGATCGAGCGTCGTCGGCGTCATGCGTGTGCCTTCGTCGAACCCGGCGAGCGCACCGCGGTCGCGACGATGAGGACGTTCGCGAACGGCGTCCCGGCGTGCATCGGCTCGCTCGCGACCGCGAAGCCGAGCTCCTCGAGGCGTGCGCGCCAGGCCGCGAGCGGCCTGCCCGCGAGCGACGCGACGCCGTGGCCGCGCACGAAAGTGACGACGCGATCGACCCAGCGGCTGACCGCAAAGCCGAAGCGCGACGACCGGTCGCCGATCCGCAGCACGAGGCGGCCGCCCGGCGGCAGCGCGGCGCGCACGCGCCCGAGGATCGCGTCCTGCTCGGCCTCGCTCACGTAGTGGAGGACGTCGAGGATGACGATCGTGTCGGCCTCGGCGAACGGCGCCGAGCGCATGTCGGCGCAGACGATCTCGGCGGCGCCGCCGAGCGCATCGCGCGCCCGTTCGACGTCGCGCGCCGCCCGCGACGCGGCGGCGAGCAGGCTCGCGAGCAGCCCCTGGCCGCAGCCGATGTCGAGGACGCGCGTGCGCGGCGCGATGACGCCGCGCGCGAGGAGGTGGACGAAGACCGGATCCCAGCGCAGCTTGCCGCGCGCGAAGTGCCACGCGAAACGACCCGACCGTCGATACGGCGCGCTCGCCTCGCTGACGAGCGAGCGCCAGGTCGCGACCGCGTCGGCGGCGCTCATGGCGCCGGGCCGCGAGGTGCGCCGTCGCTGCGCGCTGCCGCAGGCAGCGTCACCGCAACCAGCGCGAGCGCGTCGATGCGGTCGAGCAGCTCCGGCAGCGTCGCGAGGACGACCGGAACGCCGGCGCCGGTGCGCGCC
>JASLGD010000055.1 GCA_030150305.1 Caldimonas sp.
GGGAATCCGCTCGCAGCGCTATTCGATGCTCGTCCAGGACGGCGTCGTCAAGGCGCTCAACGTCGAAGCGCCGGGCAAGTTCGAGGTCAGCGACGCCAAGACGCTGGTCGAGCAGGCGCGCGCCCTGCGGCGCTAGCACCCGGGTTTGACACGGGAGCGGCCGGCGAGAGATAATCGTTGGCTTCGCGAAAGGTTTGGTGGGCGGCAACGCCCGCAACACCGGAGGCGGGCGGCGACGCCCGCACGGCGGCCCCTCGGGGCCGCGGGCGTTTTTCGAGGCAGTCGCATTCGACCCCGCGCGGGCCCAAGACTGACCGCCAACGGCTGAGCCGCCGGCGATCAAGTTGGGGAAAGAGGACAACATGATTCAAATGCAGTCGCGGCTCGACGTCGCCGACAACACGGGCGCGAAGTCCGTCATGTGCATCAAGGTGCTCGGCGGCTCGAAGCGCCGCTACGCCGGGATCGGCGACGTGATCAAGGTCAGCATCAAGGAGGCGGCGCCGCGCGGCCGCGTGAAGAAGGGCGAGGTCTACTCGGCCGTCGTCGTCCGCACCGCCAAGGGCGTTCGCCGCCAGGACGGCTCGCTCGTCAAGTTCGACGGCAACGCCGCCGTGCTGCTCAACGCCAAGCTCGAGCCGATCGGCACCCGCATCTTCGGGCCGGTGACGCGCGAGCTCCGCACCGAGCGCTTCATGAAGATCGTCTCGCTCGCGCCGGAAGTGCTCTGAGCGCGCAAATGGCAGGAACCGCGATGAACAAGATTCGTAAGGGCGACGAGGTCATCGTCCTCACCGGGCGAGACAAGGGCCGCCGCGGCCGCGTGCTCTCGCGCGTCGACGACGACCGGCTCGTCGTCGAGGGCATCAACGTCGTCAAGAAGCACGTGAAGCCCAATCCGATGAAGGGCATCACCGGCGGCGTGATCGACAAGACGCTCTCGATCCACCAGTCCAACGTCGCGATCTTCAACCCCGCGACCGGCAAGGCCGATCGCGTCGGCATCAAGCTGCTGAGCGACGACGAGAAGAAGCAGAAGAAGACGAGCGAGCGCGCCGTCCGCGTCTTCCGCTCGAGCGGCGAAGAGATCAAGGTTTAAGAGGCGACCATGGCCCGACTGCAGGAGTTCTATCGCGACAAGGTCGTCCCCGACCTGATGAAGAAGTTCGGCTACAAGACGACGATGCAGGTGCCGCGCGTCACCAAGATCACGCTCAACATGGGCGTGTCGGAGGCGGTCGCGGACAAGAAGGTCATGGACAACGCCGTCGGCGACCTGACCAAGATCGCCGGCCAGAAGCCCGTCGTGACCAAGTCGCGCAAGGCGATCGCCAACTTCAAGATCCGCGAGGGCGTGCCGATCGGCTGCATGGTGACGCTGCGCGGCGTCCGCATGTACGAGTTCCTCGACCGCTTCGTGACCATCGCGCTGCCGCGCGTGCGCGACTTCCGCGGCATCAGCTCGCGCGCCTTCGACGGCCGCGGCAACTACAACGTCGGCGTCAAGGAACAGATCATCTTCCCCGAGCTCGAGTACGACAAGATCGACGTCCTGCGCGGGCTGAACATTTCGATCACCACGACGGCGAAGACCGACGAGGAGTGCCGTGCTCTCCTCACCGCGTTCAAGTTTCCGTTCAAGACCTGAGGGCACCCGAACCGTGGCCAAACTCTCCCTGATCGAGCGCGAGAAGAAGCGCGACCGGCTCGTCGCCAAGTTCGCCAAGAAGTACAACGAGCTGAAGGCTGCCGCCAACGACGCCAAGAAGTCGGACGAGGAGCGCTACGCATCGCGCCTCGAGCTGCAGAAGCTGCCGCGCAACGCCAACCCGACGCGGCAGCGCAACCGCTGCGGCATCACCGGCCGTCCGCGCGGCAACTTCAGGAAGTTCGGCCTCTCGCGCAACAAGATCCGCGAGCTCGCCTTCAAGGGCGACATCCCCGGCGTCGTCAAGGCGAGCTGGTAAGGCCACGAGACCGACAAGAGCGGCCGCCGCAGGCGCCGACAGGAGTTTGATCCATGAGCATGAGTGATCCGATCGCCGACATGCTGACCCGCATCCGCAACGCGCAGATGGTCGAGAAGCCGAGCGTCGCGATGCCGTCGTCGAAGCTGAAGGCGGCGATCGCGAAGGTCCTCAAGGACGAGGGCTACATCGAGGACTTCGCGATCCGCGGCGACGGCGCCAAGCCCGAGCTCGAGATCGCCCTCAAGTACTACGCCGGCCAGCCGGTGATCGAGAAGCTCGAGCGCGTCAGCCGTCCCGGCCTGCGGGTCTACAAGGGCCGGCACGAGCTGCCGCAGGTCATGAACGGCCTCGGCGTCGCGATCGTCACCACGCCCAAGGGCGTGATGACCGACCGCAAGGCGCGCCAGGCCGGAATCGGCGGCGAAGTGCTCGTCTACGTCTCTTAAAGCGCAAGAGGCCCACATGTCACGCGTTGGAAAGTTGCCGATCGCCGTCCCCAAGGGAGTGGACGTGACGACAGGCCAGGATTCGATCACCGTCAAGGGCGCGCTCGGCACGCTCGTGCGCCCGCTCAACCCGCTCGTCAGCGTCAAGCACGAGGACGGCAAGCTGACGTTCGCGCCGACGGACGAGACGCCCGAGGCCGACGCGATGTCGGGGACCGTGCGCGCGCTCGTCAACAACATGGTCGGCGGCGTGACCAAGGGCTTCGAGAAGCGCCTCGCGCTCGTCGGCGTCGGCTATCGCGCGGCTGCCCAGGGCAACAAGCTGAACCTGCAGGTCGGCTACTCGCACCCGGTGTCGGTCGCGATGCCGGCCGGCATCAAGGCCGAGTGCCCGACGCAGACCGAGATCGTCATCAAGGGCTTCGATCGTCAGGCCGTTGGCCAGATCGCCGCCGAGGTCCGCGCGGTGCGGCCGCCCGAGCCCTACAAGGGCAAGGGCATCCGCTACGCGGACGAGAAGGTGACGATCAAGGAAACGAAGAAGAAGTAAGCGAGGACACGCGATGCTGACCAAGAAGGACCAACGCTCGCGCCGCGCGCAGCAGACGCGCCGGCGCATCGCGCTGCAGAGCGTCGCGCGACTGACCGTGCACCGGACCAACCTGCACATCTACGCCAGCGTCATCTCCGACGACGGCAAGCGCGTGCTCGCGAGCGCTTCGACGCTCGAGGCCGACGTGCGCAAGCAATTGAACGGCGACGGCCAGGCCGCCGGCAAGGGCGGCAACGTCGCTGCGGCGTCGGTCGTCGGCAAGCGGATCGCCGAGAAGGCCAAGGCCGCCGGCGTCGACAAGGTCGCGTTCGACCGTGCCGGTTTCGCGTACCACGGCCGCGTCAAGGCGCTCGCCGAAGCGGCGCGCGAAGCCGGCCTCCAGTTCTGATCGGAAGCAACGATGGCGAAGTTTCATCCCCGCACGCAGACCGAAGGCAACGACGACGGCCTGAAGGAAAAGATGATCGCGGTCAACCGCGTCACCAAGGTCGTCAAGGGCGGTCGCACGCTCAGCTTCGCCGCGCTCACCGTCGTCGGTGACGGCGACGGCCGCGTCGGCATGGGCAAGGGCAAGGCCAAGGAAGTGCCGGTCTCGGTGACCAAGGCGATGGAAGCCGCGCGCCGCAACATGATCAAGGTGCCGCTCAAGAACGGCACGATCCACCACAAGGTCGTCGGCGAGCACGGCGCGTCGCGCGTCCTGATGGCGCCCGCCAAGCCTGGCGACGGCATCATCGCCGGCGGTCCGATGCGCGCGATCTTCGAGGTGATGGGCGTGACCGACATCGTCTGCAAGAGCCTCGGCTCGTCGAATCCCTACAACATCGTCCGCGCGACGCTCGACGGCCTGAAGCGCTGCGCGACGCCGGCCGAGATCGCCGCCAAGCGCGGCCTGACGGTCGAGCAGATCACCGGCTGAGCGCCGGTGCCGAGGACCCACGATGAACGACACGACCAAGAAGAGCGCGGCAAAGGACGGGAAGACCGTCACGGTGCAGCTCGTCCGCAGCGTCGCGGGAACCCGCGAGTCGCACCGCGCCACCGTGCGCGGCCTCGGCCTGCGCAAGACCAACAGCAAGGCGACCCTCGAGGACACGCCGTCGGTGCGCGGAATGATCGCCAAGGTCTCGTACCTGGTGAAGGTGCTCTGAGCGCGGAGATCGACAGATGGAACTGAACACTCTCAAGCCGGGCGAAGGCGCCAAGAAGGCGCGCCGCCGCGTCGGCCGCGGCATCGGCTCGGGTCTCGGCAAGACCAGCGGGCGCGGCCACAAGGGCCAGAAGTCGCGCGCCGGCGGCTTTCACAAGGTCGGCTTCGAAGGCGGCCAGATGCCGCTGCAGCGCCGCCTGCCCAAGCGCGGCTTCAAGTCGCGGAACGCCAAGTTCAACGCCGAGGTCACGCTCGCCGCGCTGCAGCGCCTCGGCGCGGCCGAGGTCGACCTCCTGACGCTGAAGCAGGCCAAGCTCGTCGGCGAGCTGGCGAAGAACGTCAAGGTGATCAAGAGCGGCGAGCTGACGATCAAGGTCGCGCTGAAGGGCCTCGCGGCGACCGCGGGCGCCAAGGCGGCGATCGAGGCGGCGGGCGGCTCGGTCGCCTGACTGCACCCGACCAAGGACAAGGACCAGAGTGGCAACGAACGCGAACCAACTCGCCAAGAGCGGCAAGTTCGGCGACCTGCGCCGGCGCCTGTTCTTCCTGCTCGGCGCGCTCGTCGTCTACCGGCTCGGCGCGCACATTCCCGTGCCGGGCATCGATCCCAACCAGCTGCAGGCGCTGTTCCAGAACCAGCAGGGCGGGATCCTGAGCCTGTTCAACATGTTCTCGGGCGGGGCCCTCTCGCGCTTCACCGTGTTCGCGCTCGGCATCATGCCGTACATCTCGGCGTCGATCATCATGCAGCTGATGACGTACGTGGTGCCGTCGCTCGAGGCGCTGAAGAAGGAAGGCGAGTCGGGCCGGCGCAAGATCACTCAGTACACGCGCTACGGCACGCTGGGCTTGTCGATCTTCCAGTCGCTCGGCATCGCGCTCGCGCTCGAAGGCTCGCCCGGCCTCGTCATCGCGCCCGGCTTCGGCTTTCGCCTGACCGCGGTCGTGAGCCTCGTCGCCGGGACGATGTTTTTGATGTGGCTCGGCGAGCAGATCACCGAGCGCGGGCTTGGCAACGGCATCTCGATCCTCATCTTCGGCGGCATCGCCGCCGGGCTGCCGAACGCGCTCGGCCAGTTCGCGAGCCTCGTCAACCAGGGCTCGATGTCGATCGTCGCGGCGATCTTCGTGTCGCTCCTCGTCGCCCTCGTGACCTTCGCGGTCGTCTTCGTCGAGCGCGGCCAGCGCAAGATCCTCGTCAACTATGCCAAGCGCCAGGTCGGCAACAAGGTCTACGGCGGCCAGTCGTCGCACCTGCCGCTCAAGCTCAACATGTCCGGCGTCATCCCGCCGATCTTCGCGTCGTCGATCATCCTGCTGCCGACGACGGCGGTGAGCTGGTTCGCGACCGGCGACAGCCTGCGCTGGCTGAAGGACCTGGCGTCGCTGCTCGCCCCGGGGCAGCCGATCTACGTCATGCTCTACGCGGCGGCGATCGTCTTCTTCTGCTTCTTCTACACGGCGCTCGTCTTCAACAGCCGCGAGACGGCCGACAACCTGAAGAAGAGCGGGGCGTTCATCCCGGGCATCCGGCCCGGCGACCAGACGGCGCGCCACATCGACCGCATCCTGTCGCGCCTCACGCTGGCCGGAGCGATCTACATCACGCTGGTCTGCCTGCTGCCCGAGTTCCTGGTCCTCAAGTACAACGTGCCGTTCTACTTCGGCGGCACGTCGCTCCTGATCATCGTCGTCGTGACGATGGACTTCTGGGCGCAGGTGCAGAGCTACGTGATGAGCCAGCAGTACGAGTCGCTGCTGAAGAAAGCCAACTTCAAAGCAGGCTGATGGCGAAGGACGACGTCATCCAGATGCAGGGGGAGATCCTCGAGAACCTCCCCAATGCCACGTTTCGCGTCAAGCTCGAGAACGGCCACGTCGTGCTCGGGCACATCTCGGGAAAGATGCGGATGCACTACATCCGGATCCTCCCGGGCGACAAGGTGACGGTCGAGCTGACCCCGTACGACCTGTCGCGGGCGCGGATCGTGTTCCGCGCCAAGTGATCGAAAGAGAGAGAAGCATGAAAGTCGCAGCATCGGTCAAGAAGATGTGCCGCAACTGCAAGGTGATCCGGCGCAAGGGCGTCGTGCGCATCATCTGCACGGATCCGCGTCACAAGCAGCGTCAAGGTTAAGCAGAGGAATTCCATGGCACGCATCGCCGGAATCAACATCCCGCCGCAGAAGCACGCCGAGATCGGCCTGACGGCGATCTACGGCATCGGCCGCTCGACGGCGCAGAAGATCTGCACCGCCGCGGGCGTTCCGTTCGACCGCAAGGTCAAGGACCTGTCGGACGCCGACCTCGAGCGCATCCGCGAGGAGATCTCGCGCATGCCGATCGAGGGCGACCTGCGCCGCGAGATGTCGATCAACATCAAGCGGCTGATGGACCTCGGCTGCTACCGGGGCTTCCGCCATCGCCGCGGGCTGCCGGTGCGCGGCCAGCGGACGAAGACCAACGCGCGCACCCGCAAGGGGCCGCGCAAGAGCGGCGCGCTCGTGAAGAAATAAGGAACCGACATGGCCAAGCCTCCCGTCAACACCGCAGCGCAGCGCGTCCGCAAGAAGGTCCGCAAGAACGTCGCCGACGGCGTCGCGCACGTGCACGCGTCGTTCAACAACACCATCATCACGATCACCGATCGCCAGGGCGGCGCGCTGTCCTGGGCGTCCTCCGGCGGCCAGGGCTTCAAGGGTTCGCGCAAGAGCACGCCGTTCGCTGCGCAGGTCGCAGCCGAAGTGGCAGGCCGCGCCGCGCAGGACCAGGGCATCAAGAACCTCGACGTGCGCATCAAGGGTCCCGGCCCCGGCCGCGAATCGTCGGTGCGCGCG
>JASLGD010000106.1 GCA_030150305.1 Caldimonas sp.
CCGCGGTCGGCATCGCCGAGCGGATCGCCGCGACGCCGCTCGTCGCATGGCTCGACAGCGACGTGCTGATCGCGGCCGAGCCCTCGGGGCTCCTGATCGCCGACGACGTCGACTTCGCGGGCCGTTGCGAGTACCTGCCGCCCACCGTTCGCGTCGGCGATCCGACCTACGTGCCGTACTGGGAGCGCGTCTGCGCGCTCGCCGAAACCAGCTTCGACAGGCTGCCCGTCGTCCACATCGCGCAACCCTCGCTCGACATCCATCTCTCGTTCAACTCGGGCGTCTTCGTGTGGCGGCGCGGCTCGCGATTCGCAGCCGCGTACCGGTCGCTGTTCGTGAAGCTGCTCGAGAGCAGGTTGGCGACGCACGACGGCATGTTCTTCACCGCCGATCAGGTGATCCTGTCGCCGCTCCTGATCGGCCAGGGGCTGCGCTGGAAGCATCTCGACGTCGCCGACCACCACATGACGTTCCAGGGCCAGATCGAGGGGGCGATCGCGTCGCCGGACATGTCGCGCTCGCACGTCATCCACTACTCGAAGTCGCTCAACGCGCCGTTCCGCGCGGGCTTCATGCGGCGGCTGGCGGCCGAGCTGCCCGCGCTGCACGAGGTCGTCGAGCGCGAGCTCGACGCACCGCACGACAAGGCGTCGCCGCTGGCGTCGACGTTCGCGCTCGCCTTGAAGGCCGTTCGCGCCGCGCACTGGCGGGTGCACGCCGCGCGGCTCGCGCGCGCGCCGTCGGGCGCCTGAGGCAGAGCCGCCGCTAGGCGGTCACGGTCGCACGCCTCGTCGTCCCCGCGCCAGGCGCGGGAGGTCGCCGGCCCGGCCCCGAGTTGCGCCGGTCGTGGCCGCACGCGCGCGCGGCGTCGCTGCCGCGTAGCAACTCGATACGTGCGGCTGCGCCGCCAAAGATGGACAACATTTCGCGTCGAGGCTGTAACGCGAACCGCGCGTCGTCGTTACGCATCCGCCGCATTTCGACCGTCGCAGCCGCGCAAGCCGCGCTTGCGCGGTGGCATAGCTGTTGCGCTTCAGTTGCCCAGGCTCGCGCCGAAAGAGCCGTGTTCGCAGCCAAAGCCGCCTCAGCATCCATGAAAAACGCACGCGCGACAATCCCGTCAATGGGCGGTTGTCTTTCCTTGCTCGCGCTCGCCGCCATCTCCGGCTGCGGCGGCGGCGAGTCGAACGGCCAGGGCGGCATCGGAGCTGCGGCGTTCAAGTCCGATGCGATGGTGGCCGCGCTCGATCCTCGCTCGCCGGATGCTGCCGGGGCCGAGCTGGTGCGGGTGGCGTTGTCGCCGACCCGCAAGAACATCCTCCCGGGCCATTCAGCGTCCAGCCCCGGACACTCGGAAGCACCGCCGCCGGACCCCGCGCCTGCGCCGGCTCCTGCCCCGGCGCCGGCACCGTCGCCCGCACCCGCACCCGCGCCCTCGCCCGCGCCGGCTCCCGCGCCTGCACCGAGCGCCTCGTCGCCGACGCCGGCGACGGTGCCGGAGGTCGACCCGTCGAAGATTCCGCTCGGCTCGCCGGGGTTCTCGACCGACATGGTCGCCGACACGACCGAGCTGCCGGCGCCGTCGGACGGAACCGGCGCGTTCCGCACCGTCTGCGACTTTTCGCACATGGCGTTCGACGATCCGATCGTCTATCCGGGGCAGCCGGGGCGCTCGCACCTGCACGTCTTCTTCGGAAACACCGGAACGAACGCGAACTCGACGCCGACCTCGATCGCCAGCTCGGGCAACTCGACGTGTCACGGCGGAACGATCAATCGCACCGCGTATTGGGTGCCTGCAATGATCGACACCAAGGACGGCTCTCCGGTCGCGCCCGGCGTGATGGTCGTCTACTACAAGACCGGGTACAACGGAGTCGATCCCGCCACCGTGCAAACGGTGCCTGCCGGCCTTCGCATGATCGCCGGCAACGCCGCCGCGAAGGGGCCCGTCGCGTGGGGTCCGACGAACTTCGCGTGCATCGACTCGACAGGACACGGCGCGAACGTCAACACCCTGCCCACGGATTGCCCGGTCGGCAACACGATCTTCGCGCGCGTGACGTTCCCGCAGTGCTGGGACGGCGTCAATCTCGACTCGCCCGATCACAAGAGCCACATGGCCTACCCGAGCGGCGGCTGTCCGGCGAGCCACCCGGTGGCCCTGCCCGAGATCACGATCACGGTCCAGTATCCGGTGACCGACGCCGCGGCGACCGCCCGCTGGCGTCTCGCGTCCGACAACTACGACCCGAGCCTTCCGGCCGGTTATTCGGCGCACGCCGACTGGTTCAACGGCTGGAAGCCGGAATTCATGACGGCGTTCGTCAAAGGCTGCGACGACGTGGCCAAGGACTGCCACGCGCACCTGCTCGGCAACGGCCAACGCATGCTGCCCTGAGCGGCGCCGCGCTTCTCCGCTGACGCGAAGCTGACACGGGCATGACGGCCCGACGCCGGCGTTCGCAACGGGCCGCGAAGTAGAATTCTCGTTGCAGCGCTTCTCGTCTCGACGCTGGTTCGGCGTGTGCCGCTGCCGCTCTGAGCACACGCCACGATGATCCGATCGACCGAACCCGAGCCGCCGCCGAAGCGCGATTGGCCC
>JASLGD010000181.1 GCA_030150305.1 Caldimonas sp.
TCCGCACTCCGTCAGTCGCGTTTCCGGCGTTGACGAGCTGCTGCTCGGCGCCGCCGACCGCGCCGCGACGACGCACGAGATCGTGATGCAGGCCGTGCAGTTCGCGCCGGCGACGCTCAAGGTGAAGCGCGGCGACGTCGTCGTCTGGACGAACCGCGATCCGTTTCCGCACACCGCGACCGCGGCCGGCGTGTTCGATTCGAAGGCGATCGCCGAGGGCAAGTCGTGGCGCTGGCGCGCCGACCGCGCCGACCGCGCCGGCACCATCGCCTACCTTTGCACCCTGCATCCGACGATGAAGGGCACGCTCGTCGTCCGGTGAGCGCACGCGCTGCTCGAGGGCTGGCACCTCGAGCTCCGACGCGAGAGTGATCCCGAGCATTTGCCTGGTCAGCCCTGATGGTTGCCGACAGAGTTCCTCGCTGCCGCTGCGCTCAAGCCTGCTCTCGACATTTCCTCTGACGCACATCACGGCGCTTTCGGTGCGCGTCGTTTGTTGTCAGCGTCTTTTCGCGTTCGTGCGAGCTCTCTTGGCGCGAGAGGGCGCGCTCGGAGGATTCAGCAGCGCGGCTTGCGCGTACGCCTTCACGTGCTCGATGAAGGCGCGCAGCTTCGGCATCACTTGCGCGCGGCTTGGAAAATAGAGGAACAAGCCCGGTGACGACGGTGCGTACTCGGTCAGCACCTCCTCGAGCTGACCGGAGGCGAGATAGTCGGCGGCGATGGGCTCGGGCACCTGTGCGAGAGCGACACCGCTGAGCGTGACGGCGAGCGTGGTCGGCACGTCGTTGACGATCAGCGGACCCGACACCGCGAGCTCGACTGGAGCGTCGCGTTCCTGAAGTCTCCAGTGGCCGGCAGCGCCACTGGACAGGCGCATCCGGACGCAGGCATGGCCGGCGAGCTCGGCGGGCTTGCGAGGACGACCGCATCGCGCGAAGTACTTCGGACTGCCGACGGCGACCAGGCGGAACGGACGGGTCAGCCGCACGGCGACCATGTCCGCGGCGACGAATTCGCCCATCCGGATCCCGGCGTCGAAGCCGTCCCGGGCAAGGTCGACCAGTTCCTCGCTGGCGGCGATCTCGACGGTGACATCGGGATAAGCCGCGCAGAACGGCCCCAGCACCGGGGCCAGGACGATCGGCACCGCAGCACGAGGCGCCGCCAGGCGCAGCAGCCCGGACGGTGTCGTGCCGAGCCCGCGCGCGGCCTCGGCCGCACCGACGATCTCCTCGAATGCCGGCCGCGCCCGCTCCAGGAACCGTTGTCCAGCTTCGGTCAGGCCGACGCTGCGCGTTGTGCGCGTGAACAGCGCGACGCCCAAGCGAGCCTCGAGCGTGCGCACAGCCTGGCTCATCGCGGAGGGCGTCACGTCGAGGTCGGCGGCCGCCTGGCGAAAGCTCCGGCGGTCGGCGACGCGCACGAACGCCTCGACCCCATCGAGCACGCCTCGCGGCACTGTGTATTCGTGCTTCATTGTTCGTGCAGATTAAACCGGTTTATCAAATAACGCCAAGTCCCTAGATTCCGCTCATCGCACGAGCGCTTCGGCGCCTTTGCTCAACGAGAGGTCCACATGACAACCGACTCGTCCATCGCACGGCGACATTACGAGGCCCTCGGGCTGCTGCCCAAGGTGCAAGTGGCGCTCTCGGCTTTTTGGCCCGAGGAGACGTTGCTCTCGCCGAAGCAGCTTGCCCCGCTCGACCAGTTCCACACACGCGGCCTGCAGGCGACGGCCGAGCTCGCGAACGAAATGAAGCTGGCCGCCGGCATGCAGGCGCTCGACCTCGGTTGCGGGCTGGGTGGGCCGGCGCGCTCGCTGGCCGCTACCTACAGCGTCGACGTCACGGGCGTGGACCTGAGCGAATCATTCGTCGAGACCGCGCGCTATCTCAGCGAGCGCTGCGGGCTGGCCGATCGAACGACGTTCATCGTCGGCGATGCCACGGCTCCTCCGGTGAAGGCCGCGAGCTTTGACCGCATCTTCCTGCAGCACGTCGCAATGAACATCGCCGACCGCGCGACGCTGTACGCGGCGATCCGACGCGCACTCAAGCCGGGCGGTAAGTTTGGGATGTATGACCTCGTGGCCGGCGTCGGCGATCTGCATTTCCCGTTGCCGTGGGCGCGGGGGCCGGAAGGCAGTCACTTGCTCACGATGAGCGAAACGCGCGACGCGCTGGTCGCTGCCGGTTTCGAGGTGGACGTCTGGCGCGACGACAGCGAGGCCGCCAGGCAATGGTTCGCGGCGATGCAGTCCGCGGGGCCTCCTGACGGGCCGAGCCTCGCACTGGTCCTCGGGCCAGATTTCCCCGGCATGACCGGCAACATCGCGCGCAATCTGCGCGAAGGCCGGCTCGGCGTCCTGATCGCCGTCGTCGACTGAACGGAGATTTCAAATGAATGTGCAACTGGCATTTGGCATCAGCGTCGCTCTCAGCTTCGTCGCATGGAGCGTCTTCGGCGCGCTCTACATCTGGCCGTCCTTGCGCGATCGATCGCGTGCCGACGCGCTCCGGCCGCTGCTCATGGTCCATGCGTTTCGGTTCGTCGGGCTGGCGTTCCTGGTGCCGGGCGTCGTCGCGCCCGAACTGCCAGTGGCGTTCGCCCGTGCCGCGGCGTACGGCGACCTCGTTGCGTGCCTTCTGGCGCTGGCTGCGCTCGGCACGCTGCGCGGCAACCTCGGCGTGGCGCTCGCCTGGACATGCAACCTCTGGGGCACGTTCGACGTGCTCGACGCGTTCTACCAAGCGGGCACGTCAGGACTCGCCGCAGGCCAGCTCGGCGCGGCATTCTTCCTTCCCACGCTCGTCGTCCCTCTGCTGCTGGTCACACACTTCTTCATGTTCCGCATCCTGATGGGGCAGGTTCGACGGCCGCATCCTGACCTCGCCCCTGGCCGATCCAACGCATGATCAGTGCGGGTACTCCGCGTCGCAGAGACCGAAAAGCGCCGGGCGCTAGCGAGGGCGTGACCTGCGGAGTCGCGCCTAGGTGAGGTGCCTGCGGAGTCTTCGGGATGGCCCGGATCGCTTCGTGTAAGTGACTGCAACGCTGAGCATTCGATGATCACCATTCGGCACAGTTGCGGTGTACGCCTACAGAGCCTCGAGCACCTGTGCCGCGCAGGGTGTGCGAAACTTTTGTCGGGCGGATCGAGATCTCGAACAGCACGCACCCTGGCCGTTTTCCATGAGCGCATCGCGACGAAAACCAGCGCCACCGGCCATCGTGCGCTGGTTGCAGCTCCTGCTCGCAACGGTGCTCGCGAGCGGACGCATGCCCTCGTTGGCGAAAGTCCTGCGTCGACGCCGTCACCGCTCGCGCTCGGCCATGCCCCGTCATTGCCACGACTTCGCGCCGACACAAGTGATGAAGCGAGTCGACGATGGCGTCGACGAGCGCTGGGTCGGCGCGGGAGCCGGGGTCGACGTGAGCGAGCAAGACCTCGAAACTCTTCCCGCGGAGCTCCGGGAGGCGCTTCTGGGTCAAGGCCACGGCCGCGCCCGAACGCGAGCGGAGAGCGCAACCGTGGCCTAGAGGCCGACGGCTGCGGCACTCACAGCCTCGTTCGCATCGGAAGGCCGCGTGTCTTCCGTGTGCTCGGTCAGCGCCTCTTTGGCAATCGCCTGACCTTCACCAATGCGAGATGGGGATGCAAGCGGCGATTGCTTGCACTACGACGCGGCGGAGTTCTCGCGCCTCAGCCAGCCGCCTTGGAAGCCTGCGCGTTCCAGCCCGGTTCGCAGCACGCTGCAACGGCGCATGAGAGACCAGATCAGGCCGCTGCGATGGTTCTCGATCATGATCGCCGTCGGGCCCTCGTTGATTCCGAAGTGGTACGGCGAGACCCAGCCGACCTCCTCGAGGTCGCTGCCCAAGGCCGGATTGAACGACGCCTTGAAGCCGTACGGGTTCGACACCTTGATGTGCAGTGACTTCATGTGCGCGATGGTCGGCCCGACGATCTCGGGCGCGAACGGGATCGAGGCGGCAACGGCCCACGGGGCGATCGTGCCGTCATCGGGGCCGTAAGGGACGCCGCGCGCGATGTAGTCGTAGAAGGTGCGCTCCACGCCGTCGATCCTCCTGACCTGGTAGCCCGGGCCGTCGGACGCGGTGATGCCCCAGCAGCGGTCACCGAGATGCTTGAACTCGAGCGGGTTGCGGATCGCGTACTGCTGCTGGATGAGCGTCGCCCGACGGCTGTTCTCGAAGTAGTCGCAGTCACGACCGCGCATGTAGCGGTCGCGGATGCCCCGAAAGTCGCACCAGAGCTGCGACATCTGGTGGATGAAGAGCGGCCCCGCGTAGAGAAAGCCGATGCCGTAGATCTCCTTCCATTCGTAGGTGCTGCACCAGGCGTCGTAGCACCTGGGCTCGATCGGGTGCGTCGGCGAGCCGAGCGCAAGCAGATAGAGGATGAGCGCCTCGTCGTAGCCGCTCCATCGAAACGGCAGAAATCCGCTCTCCGGCCGCCACCCGTGGCGAAGCGTGTCGCCGCCGTCGAGCATCCAGGCCCAATCGACGCGCTCGTAGAGCATGCGGGCAAGCGAGCGGATCTCGCTCTCTTTCGAGGCCTGGCCGTCGAAATACTGCGCCGCCGCGAGCGCGCCGGCGATCAGGAGCGCACTGTCGATGCTCGACAGCTCGCATTGCCAGACACGCCGACCGGTGTGCATGTCGAGGAAGTGGTAGTAGAAGCCCTTGTAGCCGGTCGCGGCGGCGTCTTCGCTCTGCTCGCTGGCGGCGAGAAAGCGCAGCATCGTCAGCGTTCGCTCGGCGGCTTCTTCGCGCGCGACGAAGCCGCGCTCGACGCCGACCACATAGCAGGTGAGGGCCATCCCCATCGCCGCGATGCTCGCCGGCCAGTCGTCAGCGGTCTTGTCGAGGACGAGCCCGTTGGCGCGGTTGACCTCGTGGAGGAAGTAGTCGAACGAGTGC
>JASLGD010000209.1 GCA_030150305.1 Caldimonas sp.
GATGCGCTGGGGGGCGCCATGGCCCTGGCCGCCGACGAGGCGGGGATTCACTTCCGAATTCTCAACGGTTCGAAGGGGCCCGCCGTTCGCGCGACGCGCGCGCAGGCCGATCGTGCGCTCTACAAGGCAGCGATTCGCCGCCGCCTCGAGAACCAGCCGAACCTCTCGCTGTTCCAAGCCGCGTGCGACGACTTGGTTCTGCAAGGCGACCGCGTCGCGGGAGTTATCACGCAAGTGGGTGTTCGCTTTGACGCCAAGTGCGTTGTCTTGACCGCGGGCACATTTCTGGACGGTCGCATCCACGTGGGGCTCGACAGCCATGCTGCGGGCCGCTCCGGAGAGCCACCCGCCAAGACCCTGTCGAGCCGGCTCAGGGAGCTTCGGCTACCGCAGGGGCGGCTCAAGACCGGCACTCCGCCGCGTCTCGACGGTCGCACCATCGACTTCACGCGCCTCGTCGAGCAGCCGGGCGACGGCGCCGCGTCGGGCCAATCGCCGGACGATGTTCCGGTCTTCAGCTTCTTGGGAGATCCGTCGGCCCATCCTCGCCAGGTCTCCTGCTGGATCACGCACACGAACGCTCGGACGCACGAGATCATCCGGGCCGGGCTTGATCGCAGTCCGATGTTCACCGGGAAGATCGAGGGGGTAGGGCCGCGTTACTGCCCGAGCATCGAAGACAAGGTGCACCGCTTCGCCTCGAAGGATGCACACCAGATCTTCCTCGAGCCCGAAGGGCTGGCGACTCACGAGGTGTATCCGAACGGGATCTCGACGTCGCTGCCTTTTTCGGTCCAGCTCGAGGCGGTGCGATCGATCGCCGGGCTGGAGCACGCCGACATCGTTCGGCCTGGCTACGCCATCGAATACGACTACTTCGATCCCCGAGCGCTCGAGCGCTCATTCGAGACCAAGTCGATCAAGGGGCTGTTCTTCGCCGGACAGATCAACGGAACGACTGGCTACGAGGAGGCGGCGGCGCAGGGCCTGCACGCCGGGGTGAACGCGGCGCTGCAGGCGCGCGGCGATGTGCCGTGGGTGCCCAGCCGCGAGCAGGCGTATCTCGGCGTGCTCATCGACGACTTGGTTTCCAAAGGAGTGACGGAGCCGTACCGAATGTTCACGAGCCGGGCCGAGTACCGCCTGCAACTCCGCGAGGACAACGCCGACGTCCGCCTGACCGAGATCGGACGAACGCTGGGTCTGGTCGACGACGAGCGCTGGGAGGCGTTCGCGCGGAAGCGTGATCTGGTTTCACGTGAAACCGCGCGGCTGGCGTCGTTGCGCGCGGTGCCGCGCGATCAGCTCGCCGGCACGCAAAGCCGAAGCGCGCTCGAGTGGCTTCGACGGCCCGGCATGGGCTACGACGACCTCACCGCCACGGCCGAGCTCCGCGGCGTGGTTCCACGTGAAACGCTCCGCGCGGAAGTCGGTCGCGCCTTGGCTGATCAGGTCATCGAACAGATCGAGACTTCCACGCGGTACGCTGGCTATGTCTCCAAGCAGCAGATCGCTGTCGAGCGTGCGGCCAAGGCGGAATCGACGATCATCCCCACCGACTTCGATCCCGATGGTGTGCATGCCCTTTCGTTCGAGGTGCGGCAGATCCTGAGGACACGTCGGCCTGCGACGATCGGCGAGGCGGCGCGGCTCCCGGGCGTCACCCCAGCGGCGGTCTCGTTGCTGCTGGTGCATGTGAAAAGGCATGGCCGCGCCGAGCATGCGTCCGCCGGCCACGAGCCGCTGGTCGCCGACGCTTGAACGCGGCACGACCGCGCGATTGCTCGGATGACGAGCTTGCCCAGCTCCTCGCGTCAGCGGCCGATGCCCTGGGCATGCCGCTCGCAGACCAGCAGGTGGCCAGCTTCGTCGCCTACCTGCGGCTCATCGAGCGCTGGAACGCCACGTACAACCTGACATCGGTCCGCGACGTCCGGTCGATGGCCACCCAGCACGTCGCCGACTGTCTCGCCGCCACAAGCGTGCTGGCTGTTCGCCGCAGCCCCGAGCGCCGCAAGCGCCTGGCCGACATCGGCAGCGGCGCCGGTCTGCCGGGAATCGTGATCGCGGTCGCGCTTCCCGAAACCGAGGTGGTCTGCGTTGAGAGCGTCGGCAAGAAGGCTGCCTTCCTCAGGCAGGTGGTCGCGACGTTGCGCGCTGACAACGTCACCGCGTTGCACATGCGCGCCGAGCAGCTCTCAGGACGCTTCGATGTCGTCGCCAGCCGGGCGCTGACATCGCTGGTGGAGTTCGTGGCCATCACGCGACATCTGCTCGCGGACAATGGTGAATGGATGGCGATGAAGGGCAAGGTGCCGACGGAGGAGATCGACGCCGCGTCGGACGTGGAAGTGAGCGTCGATCGACTCCAGGTTCCCGGGCTCGACGCAGAGCGTTGCGTGGTCTGGATGCGACCGAATGGAGTAAGCGCACGCTAAACAGTTCAGCTAGCTGGGGCTTTGCTTGAGAATTTTCTGCGTCGCGAATCAAAAGGGTGGCGTCGGCAAGACCACGACCACGGTGAACCTTGCCGCCGGGCTGGCCCGTCTCGGCCGGCGCGTTCTCGTCGTCGACCTCGACCCCCAAGGCAACGCGACGATGGGCTCGGGCATCGACAAGCGCGCCCTCGACCTCAGCGTCTACGACGTGTTGCTCGAAAACGCCGGCATCGCGGAGGTCCGGCAGGCGAGCTCGAACGGCGGATACGACGTCATCGGCGCCAACCGCGAGCTCGCCGGCGCCGAGGTCGAGCTCGTCGGCCTCGAGCGACGCGACAAGCGCTTGCGCGCCGCACTCGCCAAGTCGGCCGACGACTACGACTTCGTTCTCGTCGACTGTCCACCCAGTCTCAGCCTGCTGACGCTCAACGGGTTGTCGAGCGCGCACGGGGTCGTCGTGCCGATGCAGTGCGAGTACTTCGCGCTCGAGGGCCTGTCGGACCTCGTCAACACGATCAAGCAGGTGCACGCGAACCTGAATCCCGGCCTCGAGGTGATCGGCATCCTGCGCGTCATGTTCGACCCACGCATCACGCTGCAGACGCAGGTCAGCGAGCAGCTCAAGGCGCATTTCGGCGACAAGGTGTTTGACACCGTCATCCCGCGCAACGTGCGCCTCGCCGAGGCACCGAGCTACGGAATGCCGGGAGTCGCGTTCGACCCGGCGTCGAAGGGCGCGCAGGCGTTCCTCGAGTTCGCGCGTGAGATGGCATCGCGTGCCGATGCGCTGCGCGCGCTCCCCGTCCGATGATCGCGGGCGACTTCGACGAGACCTGGCTCGCGCGCATCGAAGACGCCGGGATCAACGCGAGTGCGCCGCGCGAGCAGCGCTGGGTCGACGGTTGGCTGGTCCGGCTCGCGCCGGGCAAAGCGAAGCGCGCGCGCTCGATCCAGGCCGTCGCGCCTGGACGCCTCGGCATCGACGACAAGCTCGCGGTCTGCCTGCCGCTGTTCGCGGCAGCCGGGCTGCCGCCGATCGTGCGCATCACTCCGTTCTCCCGCCCGGACCGGCTCGACGAGCACCTCGCCGCGCTCGGCATGCGGCGGTTCGACGACAGCCTCGTGATGGCGCGGCCATCGCTCGAAGCGTTCGGCGACGCAGCGGTCGAGCGCGCGCCCGGCGAGCGAAGCCAGACGTTCGGCAGCCTCGACGCGCGCACCTTCGCCGAATGGATCGGCAAGGGCCGCGGCTCCTCCGAGCGCGAGGTCGCATCGCACGCCGAGCGCATCGCCAACGCCGTCGTCCCGCACCACGCGGTCGTCGTGCGCGATCGTCAGGGCGCGGTCGTGTGCGGTGGCCAGGTCGCGATCGAAGGTCCGCTCGCAGGCCTTTACGACGTCTTCACGCTCCCCGAGGCGCGCGGCAGCGGCCTCGCCGAAGCGCTCTGCCGTCATCTGCTCGGCCGCGCCCGGCGGCAGGGCGCGACGGCGGGATACCTGCAGGTCGACGCCGGCAACGCAGTGGCGCGGCGGCTCTACCAGCGGCTCGGATTCCGCGACGCGTACTCGTACCACTATCGTGCGCCGCCCGCGGCGTGACGCAGCAGCCCGGCGGCAAACCTAGACGAGGCCCGTCGCCTCGTCGATTCCCAGGTGCACGTTCATCGACTGCACGGCGGCTCCGCTCGCGCCCTTGCCGAGGTTGTCGAGCCTCGCCATGAGGAGCAGCCGTGTCTCGTTCGCGAACACGAAGAGCTCGACGTCGTTCGTGTCGTTGCACGCCTGAACGTCGAAGTAGCCGCCGTCCACATCGGCGTCGGCGAACGGCATCACGCGAACGAAGCGCTCGCCGTCGTAGTGCGCCGCGAGCGCGGCGTGGACCTGCGCCGGCGTCGTCCCGCGCTTCAGCTCGGACGCGTGCAGCGGCACGGAGACCGAGAGTCCTTTCAGGAAGTTGCCGACGATCGGCTGGAAGACCGGAGCCGTCTCGAGCCGGCCGTGCGCGGCCATCTCGGGAAGATGCTTGTGCGCGAGCGACAGCGCATACGGCCGCGGCGATTCGAGCCGGCGGTCGCCGCCCGCCTCGTACTGCGCGATCATCTTCTTGCCGCCGCCCGAGTAGCCTGTGATCGACGTCGCGCTGAGTGCCGCGCTCTGCGGCAGCACGCCGGCGTCGACGAGCGGCCGCACCAACAGGATGAAGCCGGTCGCGTGACAGCCGGGATTGGCGATCCGCTTCGACGCGCGGATCCGACCGCGCTGCTCGGCGCACAGCTCAGGCAGTCCGTAGACCCAGTCGCTCGCCGTGCGATGCGCCGTGCTCGCGTCGATCAGGCAGGTCGACGCGTTCGTCACCAGCTGCGCCGCCTCGCGCGCCGCGGCGTCGGGCAGGCAGAGGAACGCGACGTCGGCCGCGTTGAGCAGGCGCGCCCGCTCGCGCGCGTCCTTGCGCAGCTCGGGATCGGCGCGCAGCAACTCGACGTCGCTGCGCCTGCCGAGGAGCTCGTGGATGCGCAGGCCGGTGGTGCCTTCCTGGCCGTCGACGAAGACCCGAATCGCCATGGTGGTGAAATACGAGGCGGATCGACAGCATAAATCAGACACTCCTCTCGCGTGCGCGCCGACGTGCGATGACAATCGCGGCCGATGGTGACGAAGAAACCGAAGGGCCTCGGGATGGGCCTGGAAGCGCTGCTCGGGCCGCGCGTCGTCGAAGCCGTCGCCACCGCGTCGCCGCCGTCCGGCGAGCCGAGCACCCTCGCGATCGACCGCCTCGAGACCGGCCGCTACCAGCCGCGGACGCGGATGGACGAAGGGGCGCTCTACGAGCTCGCCGAGAGCATCAAGGCGCAGGGAGTGATGCAGCCGGTTCTCGTCCGCCCCCTCTCCGACGAAGGCGGCGTCGCCGGCCGTCGCTACGAGATCATCGCCGGCGAGCGCCGTGTCCGCGCCGCGCGGCTCGCCGGCCTCGACGAAGTCCCGGTGCTCGTCCGCGACGTCTCCGACCAGGCCGCGGCGGCGATGGCGCTGATCGAGAACATGCAGCGCGAGGACCTGAATCCGCTCGAGGAAGCGCGCGGGATCAAGCGCCTGACCGACGAGTTCGGGATGACGCACGAGAGCGCCGCGCGCGCGGTCGGCCGCTCGCGCAGCGCGACGACGAACCTGTTGCGCCTGCTCAACCTGAGCGAGCCGGTGCAGCAGCTGCTCCTCGCCGGCGACCTCGAGATGGGCCACGCGCGCGCGCTGCTCGCGCTCGACGGCGCCCGCCAGATCCTCGAGGCCAACGAGATCGTCGCCAGGAAGCTGAGCGTCCGCGAGGCCGAGCGACGCGTCGGTCGAGCCGCCGCGCCGGAGTCGGAGCGCACACGCAGCGTGCGCGCGAATGGTCAGAAGGAGCGCGATCTCGAGCGCATCGAACAACAACTGTCAGACGCGCTGTCGGCGGCGGTCGAGATCCGCGTGAAGAAGCGCACGCGCGCAGGCGAGGCGGGGGAGATCGCGATCGCGTTCGCGTCGCTCGACGAGCTCAACGGCCTGCTCTCCCGGCTAGGTCACCAATCGCACTGAGGCATGGAAGAGGAACTTCACACGGGTGACGCGCTCTTTGACATGCCCCTGTCAACGCCGAGACATTTCGGCACGTTGCTTGCTAACTTGCGTATCACAGGGGAGCAGGCCCCGGAAGACCTCGTATCTCGAGGCTTCGCGAAGGCCACCGATCGACGAAGCTTGACCGCCAGCCGCTGATTGCCAAGGAAAGCTCTGATGGCGCCCGCCGGGCTCCATCAGAACTTCCCCGGAGCGCACGAAGGCCACGAGCCGTCTGCGCCTCCTCGCCGCACAGGAGATCAGCATGGATGTCATCAGCAACTTCGCAGCTCGCTTCGAGCGCAGTCGCGAAGAAGAGCTGTCGATCGAAGAGTACCTCGCGGAGTGCAAGCGCAACCCGCTCGCCTACGCCACCGCTGCCGAGCGCATGCTGAAGGCGATCGGCGAACCGCAGATGGTCGACACGCGCAACGACCCACGCATGTCGCGGCTGTTCGCCAACAAGGTCATCAAGATCTACCCCGCGTTCGCCGAGTTCTACGGCATGGAGGACGCGATCGAGCAGGTCGTGAGCTACTTCCGCCACGCCGCCCAGGGGCTCGAGGAGAAGAAGCAGATCCTCTACCTGCTCGGCCCGGTCGGCGGCGGCAAGAGCTCGATCGCCGAGCGCCTGAAGCAGCTGATGGAGCACGTGCCGTTCTACGCGATCAAGGGCTCGCCGGTGAACGAGTCGCCGCTCGGCCTCTTCGATCCCGCCGAGGACGGCCCGCTCCTCGAGAAGGAATACGGGATCCCGACGCGCTACCTGAACCGGATCCTGAGCCCGTGGGCGGTCAAGCGGCTCGACGAGTACGGCGGCGACATCCGCAAGTTCAAGATCGTCAAGCGCCACCCGAGCGTGCTCAAGCAGGTCGGCGTCTCCAAGACCGAGCCGGGCGACGAGAACAACCAGGACATCTCGGCGCTGGTCGGCAAGGTCGACATCCGCAAGCTCGAGACGTACGCGCAGGACGACCCCGACGCGTACAGCTTCTCCGGGGGCCTGTGCCTCGCCAACCAGGGCCTGCTCGAGTTCGTCGAGATGTTCAAGGCGCCGATCAAGGTGCTGCACCCGCTGCTGACCGCCACCCAGGAAGGCAACTTCAAGGGCACCGAGGGGTTCGGCGCGATCCCGTTCGACGGCATCGTCCTCGCCCACAGCAACGAGAGCGAGTGGAAGAGCTTCCGCAACAACAAGAACAACGAGGCGTTCCTCGACCGCATCTACATCGTCAAGATCCCGTACTGCCTGCGCGTCAGCGAGGAGATCAAGATCTACGAGAAGCTGCTGCGGAACTCCTCGCTCGCGGCGGCGCCGTGCGCGCCGGGTACGCTCAAGATGATGAGCCAGTTCGCGGTGCTGACGCGGCTGAAGGAGCCCGAGAACTCGTCGCTCTACTCGAAGATGCAGATCTACGACGGCGAGAACCTGAAGGACACCGACCCGCGCGCCAAGAGCTACCAGGAGTACCGCGACTACGCCGGCGTCGACGAGGGCATGGCCGGGATCTCGACCCGCTTCGCGTTCAAGATCCTGTCGAAGGTCTTCAACTTCGACCCGGCCGAGGTCGCCGCCAACCCGGTGCACCTGATGTACGTGCTCGAGCAGCAGATCGAGCGCGAGCAGTTCCC
Organism: Caldimonas sp.; assembly: GCA_030150305.1. Lineage (GTDB taxonomy): Bacteria > Pseudomonadota > Gammaproteobacteria > Burkholderiales > Burkholderiaceae_C > Schlegelella_A. The sequence continues at coordinate 7,662 of JASLGD010000209.1, forward strand.
GTCCGAGCTCGAGCAGAAGTACCTCGGCTTCATCAAGGAGCATCTGTCGGCGCGCTACGCCGAGTTCATCGGCAAGGAGATCCAGACCGCGTACCTCGAGAGCTACAGCGAGTACGGGCAGAACATCTTCGATCGCTACGTGACATACGCCGACTACTGGATCCAGGACCAGGAGTACCGCGACACCGACACCGGTGAGGTGTTCGACCGCGCCCAGCTGAACTCGGAGCTCGAGAAGATCGAGAAGCCCGCCGGCATCTCGAACCCGAAGGACTTCCGCAACGAGATCGTCAACTTCGTGCTGCGCGCGCGCGCCAACAACAACGGCAAGAACCCGGCGTGGACGAGCTACGAGAAGCTGCGCACGGTGATCGAGAAGAAGATGTTCTCGAACACCGAGGAGCTGCTGCCGGTGATCAGCTTCAACGCCAAGGCGAGCGCCGACGAGGCGAAGAAGCACGAGAACTTCGTCAACCGCATGGTGCAGAAGGGCTACACGCCCAAGCAGGTGCGATTGCTCTGCGAGTGGTACCTGAGGGTGCGCAAGAGCAGCTGAGGACGCCGCACCCATCTCCGAGAGACGCATGCTTCAGCAGATCATCGATCGCCGACTCGCCGGCAAGAACAAGTCGATCGGCAATCGCGAGCGATTCCTCCGCCGCTACCAAGGGCAGCTTCGCGAGGCGGTGAGGAAGGCGATCGACAAGCGCGGCATCCGCGACGTCGAGCAGGGCGAGGACATCCGCATCCCGAGGCGCGACATCAGCGAGCCGACGTTCGGCCACGGCCCCGGCGGCGCGCGCGAGATCGTTCATCCCGGCAACCAGGAGTACGTGCGCGGCGACCGCATCGACCGGCCGCAGGGCGGCGCCGGCCGCGGCAGCGGCGCAGGCCAGGCGGGCGATTCCGGCGAGGGCGAGGACGACTTCGTCTTCCACCTCACCAAGGAAGAGTTCATGCAGATCTTCTTCGACGATCTCGCGCTGCCGCGCCTCATGCGCACGCAGCTCGCCGAGACGCCGGAGATGAAGAGCCACCGCGCCGGCTATTCGAGCCAGGGCACGCCGAGCAACCTCTCGGTGATCCGCTCGATGCGCGGCGCGATCAGCCGCCGCGTCGCGATCGGTGCCGGCTCGCGCGCCGAGCTGCTCGCGCTCGAGGCGCGGCTGCGCGAGCTGCCCGAGCCGCGCGACGCCGCCGAGCAGCTCGCCAAGCAGGAGCTCGAGGAGCAGATCGCCAAGCTGCGCGCGCGGCTCGACCGCATCCCGTACCTCGATCCGATCGACCTGCGATTTCGCAACCGCGTGCGGCTGCCGGTGCCGACCGCGCGCGCGGTGATGTTCTGCCTGATGGACGTCTCGGGGTCGATGGACGAGGCGCGCAAGGACCTGTCGAAGCGCTTCTTCATCCTGCTCTATCTCTTCCTCACCCGCCACTACGAGAAGATCGAGATCGTCTTCATCCGCCACCACACCCAGGCGCAGGAGGTCGACGAGGAGAACTTCTTCCGCGCCCGCGAGACCGGCGGCACCGTCGTGTCGAGCGCGCTCGTGCTGATGGACGAGATCATCCGCGCGCGCTACTCGCCGAGCGAGTGGAACATCTACGCCGCGCAGGCGAGCGACGGCGACAACTGGCACCACGACTCCGGCCGCTGCCGCGAGCTGCTCACCGAGAGCATCCTGCCCAAGTGCCGCTACTTCGCGTACGTGCAGGTCGCCGACGAAGAGCAGAATCTGTGGGAGGAGTACGCGCGCCTGCAGGAGGTGCAGAAGCACTTCGCGATGAGGAAGGTGACGCAGGCGTCGCAGATCTACCCCGTGTTCCGCGACCTGTTCAAGGCCGAAGGAAGCGCCAAATGACGACCTCCGCGAGCTCCGCGTCCGGGCAGCCCAAGAGCCCGTCGGCGCGGCGCAGGCTGCGCCCCGAGCGCTCGCTGCCGCAGGAGCCGCTGCCCGCCGGGCCGCGCCCCGAGCGGCCGCTGCCCGACCCGAGCGACTGGACGTTCGAGCTGATCGAGGAGTACCACGAGAAGATTCGCGCCGCCGCGCAGCGCTACGGACTCGACACGTACCCGAACCAGCTCGAGGTGATCACCGCCGAGCAGATGATGGACGCCTACGCGTCGGTCGGCATGCCGGTCAACTACCGGCACTGGAGCTTCGGCAAGGAGTTCATCGCCAACGAGCGCAGCTACCGGCGCGGCCAGATGGGGCTCGCGTACGAGATCGTCATCAACTCCGACCCATGCATCTCCTACCTGATGGAGGAGAACACGACGGCGATGCAGGCGCTCGTCATCGCGCACGCAGCGTACGGCCACAACAGCTTCTTCAAGGGCAACTACCTGTTTCGCCTCTGGACCGACGCGACGTCGATCATCGACTACCTCGTCTACGCGCGGAACTACATCTCCGAGTGCGAGGAGAAGCACGGAATGGGGGCGGTCGAGGATCTGCTCGACAGCTGCCACTCGCTGCAGAACTACGGCGTCGACCGCTACCACCGGCCGAGCAAGATCTCGCTGGTCGAGGAGCGACAGCGGCGCGAGGAGCGCCTGGCGTACGCGCAGGCGCAGGTCAACGACATCTGGCGGACGCTGCCGAGGCGACCCGAGCGCCCGGGCGAGGCCGAGGAGCAGAAGCGCTTCCCGAGCGAGCCGCAGGAGAACCTCCTCTACTTCAT
>JASLGD010000257.1 GCA_030150305.1 Caldimonas sp.
GTCGGCGTCGCCGCCGAGCGCGCGCCGATCGGCAAGGTCGGCGTCGGCGTCGCGGTGCGCAGCGGCGTCGACGCGCCCGACCTCGCGAGCGCGGCGACGCTGAAGGAAGCGCTGCGATCGGCCGAGCACGTCGTCTTCAACCGCGCGTCGACCGGGGTCGCGGTCGAGCAGATGCTGCAGCGGCTCGGCGTCGCCGACGCGGTGAACGCGAAGGCGGAGCGCGTCGCCGACGGCGCGTCGGTGATGCGCCGGCTCCTCGCCGGAACGTCGCCGCGCGAGTTCGGCTTCGCCGCGATCACCGAGATCGCGCTCTTTCGCGACCAGGGCATCCGGCTCGTCGGCGCGCTGCCGCCCGAGCTGCAGAGCACCACCACCTACGTCGCCATGCCGTGGCCCGGCTTGCGCCAGCCCGATCGCGCGCGCGCCGACGCGGTCGCGGCATTGATCCGCCAACTGCAAGGCTCCGAGGCGCGCGCGCAATTCGCGAACGCGGGCATCGAGCCTGCGCAATGAACGCCACAAGCGTTTCTCCGGGAGATCGTCCTTGAATGCAATGACTTCGACCACGGCGGCGACTGCAGCCGCCAGCGGCGACCGCGCCGCCTATCTCCGCCAGCCGACGCTGCACGACGACCGCATCGTCTTCGTCGCCGACGACGACCTCTGGAGCGTCGCCGCAACGGGCGGCGTCGCGCGCCGGCTCACCGCGGCACTCGCCGAAGCGTCGACGCCAGCGCTCTCGCCCGACGGCCGCTGGCTCGCGTTCGTCGGCCGCGACGAGCAGCATCCCGAGGTCTACGCGATGCCGGCCGAGGGCGGTCAGGCGACGCGGCTGACGTGGCTCGGCACCGACACGCAGGTGCGCGGCTGGACGCCGCGCGGCGAGATCGTCTACGTGACGACGCAAGGGCAGCCGTTCTTTCGCAACCACCAGGCGTTCGCGGTCGCGCCGACCGGCGGCCCGTCGCGCGCGCTCGGCCTCGGCCAGGTCAACCACATCGCGTGGGGCGCGGCGGGACGCGTCGCGATCGGCCGCAACACCGACGATCCGGCGCGCTGGAAGCGCTACCGCGGCGGCCGCGCCGGCGCGATCTGGGTCGACGCCGAGGGCGGCGGCACGTTCCGCCGCCTCGCGCTCGCCGGCAACGTGACGACGCCGATGTGGATCGGCGAGCGCCTCTACTTCGTCGGCGACGGCGAAGGCGTCGGCAACCTGTATTCGTGCCGGCCCGACGGCAGCGACGTCCGCCGCCACACCGACCACGACGAGCACTACGCGCGGCAGGCGCACAGCGACTGCGCGCGCATCGTCTACGCGTGCGGCGCGCGGCTGTGGCTCTTCGATCCCGCGAGCGACGCGACGCGCGAGCTCGCGATCGAGACGCCGGCGCACCGCACGCAGGCGGCGCGCCGCTTCGTCGCCGCCGCCGACCACCTCGAGTCGTTCCGCCTCCATCCGCAAGGCCACTCGCTCGCGATCGTCGCGCGCGGCCAGCTGTTCGCGATGTCGCTCTGGGAAGGCGCGGCGACGCGCCGCATCGACGACTCGGCGCAGCCGCAGGCGGCCGGCACTGCGGGCGTTGCGCAGCCGAGCGAGAGCGCGGCGGTGCGCCTGCGGCGCGGCCAATGGCTCGCCGACGGCACGACGATCGTCGCGGTGAGCGACGCCTCGGGCGAAGAGAAGCTCGTCGTCTTTGCCGGCGACGGCAGCGCGCGCACGCTGCCGTGGGACTGCGGCCACGTCAGCGCGCTCGTCGCCGCCCCGGTCGGCAGCGCGGTCGCGTTCGCGAACCATCGCAACGAGGTCTGGATCGGCGACGTCGAAAGCGGCGAGCTGACCGCGGTCGACGCGAGCGGCTACGGCCGCAGCGATGACCTCGCGTGGTCGCCCGACGGCGCCTGGCTCGCCTACACGTTCGCCGCCGACACGCGCCACGTCGCGCTGAAGCTCTTCGCGCGCGCGACGCGATCGAGCACGTGGCTCACCGAGCCCGAGTTCCGCGACTCGATGCCGGCGTTCGATCCCGACGGCCGCTATCTCTACTTCGTCTCGGTGCGAACGTTCGATCCGGTGTACGACAGCGTGCGCTTCGACCTCAGCTTCCCGCGCGGCGCGCGGCCGTACCTGATCGCGCTGCAGGCCGGCGGCCGGCCGCCGTTCGACCCCGAGCCGCGCGGCCTCGCTCCCGAGCCGCCGCAGAACGGCGCCGGCGGCGCGGTCGCCGGTGGCAATGCGGCCGCGAAGAGCTCCGAGCGCGTCGTCGCGCCGCTGCGCATCGACCTCGACGGCATCGCGCAGCGCGTCGCCGCGTTTCCGGTCGCCGAAGGCCGCTACGGCCGGATCGCCGGAATCGTCGGCGGCAAGGTCGTCTGGAACACCCAGAACGTCGTCGGCGCGCACGGCCGCGGCGGCCACAAGGAGGCGGCTGGCAAGCTCGAGCGCTTCGACTTCGCGACCGGACGCGCCGAGACGGTCGCCGAGAAGAGCGACGACTTCGCGCTCTCTGCCGACACCAAGACGCTCGTCTACCGCGAAGGCAAGCAGCTGCGCGCGGTGTTCGCCGCCGGCAAGGCCGAAAAGCCCGACCCCGCGGACGGCGAAGGGCCGCCGTCGCGCAAGAACGGCCGGATCGACCTCGACCGCATCCGCGTCGCGATCGACCCGCGCCGCGAATGGCGGCAGATGCTGCGCGAGGTGTGGCGGCTGCAGCGCGACCAGTTCTGGTCGCCGGCGCTCTCCGGGGTCGACTGGAACGCGGTGTGGCAGCTCTACGCGCCGCTCGTCGAGCGCGTCGCGACGCGGGCCGACGTCTCCGACCTGATCTGGGAAATGCAGGGCGAGCTCGGCACCTCGCACGCGTACGAGATCGGCGGCGATCACCGCAAGGCCGCGGTCGGCGCGCTCGGCCACCTCGCGTGCGAGTCGCGCTGGGCCGAGGCGCACGGCGGCTGGGAGATCACGCGCATCGCGCGCGGCGACGCGTGGGATGCCGCCGCCGATTCGCCGCTCAACGCCGTCGGCGTCGAGGCGAACGTCGGCGAGCGGATCGTCGCCGTCGACGGCCAGCGGCTGACCGAATCGCTGCCGCCCGAAGCGCTCCTCGTCCACCGCGCCGGACAGAAGGTGCAGCTCTCGCTCTCAGGCACCGGCGCCGACGGCGGCGAGCGCCGCCGCGACGTCGTCGTCACCGCGCTCGCCGACGACGTGCCGATCCACTACCGCGAGTGG